>JBLIFI010000133.1:0-10184 GCA_047633715.1 Flammeovirgaceae bacterium | reverse complement strand
ATTTTAGGAACTGATTTCCAATTTGAAACCCAATTGGCTTACACAGGAAAGGTTAAAAATGGAGTTTTGAAAGGCAATTTGGTAATTATTGGAGGCGGAGACCCCACATTGGGAAGTAAAAACACATTGTCTTTGCTCTCAAAATGGGCTGGGATTGTGAAGCAAGTGGGAAACTTAGACAGCAAAAATACAGAAAATGTGTTCAATGCCTGAGAGAGTTGAACAGTAGGCATGAAATATCGATGCTGATTGTAACTCATGACATGGATTTTATCAAAAAAACAGACCAATAATTGAAATGGGAGATGGGCGGATTATATAAAGGCGCATTGCTAGAGGTTTCGTATGAAAACATAAATTGTTTCTTTCAACTCCATTTTCCAAATTCTTAATACAATTTACTAAAAGCTATTTTCCCGGTTCAATCGTTAATTTGGAGATTGAGTGCAATTTATATTTTTTGTTACTTGTCAGTATTCTATCATTAATTATTGGTCGAAAAAGAACTCATTATATCTCATGGGCTAGTCAACGCTTCCTAGCTTTGACTTTACTCTGTGGCAAGCTTCTTAGCTTGCCACAGAACAACCGAGGGTTTATTAGAATAATACAACGCTTTCCCCAAATTAACGATTGAAGCAATACAGAATTTGAAAAATTAGGGTGAAAAATATCGGTTCTCATTCCATCCATTCGGCTAAAATCTTGATTCTCATCTTAGTCAACCAAAACAAAAAAGCCATTCCGTATTTTCATACGAAATGGCTTTTTTGTTTATTTCAATAGAAATCTAAGCTTCAGCTCCTTTCGTGAGTGTAACTTTGATTTCCTTCGATTCTTCATCATAGTCGGCAACCATTGTGTCACCTTCCTGAATTTCGCCTCTCAAGAGTTCTTCTGCAATAGGCTCTTCCAAGTGTTTCTGAATTGCTCGGTTCAGCGGTCTTGCACCATATTCTGGATCGAAACCTTTATCACTCAAGAAATCTTTTGCTTTCTCGGTCAAGTCAATTTCGTAACCCATCAACTGAATACGTTTGAATAATTTGCCTAGGGAAATATCAATGATTTTATGAATATGCTCTCTCTCCAACGAATTGAACACAATTACATCATCCAATCTGTTTAGGAACTCTGGCGAGAATGCTTTTTTCAACGCACTCTGAATTGTTCCTTTCATGATATTATCCATGTTGGCTTCCTTCGCACCAGTCGAGAATCCGATTCCAGCTCCAAAATCTTTCAAATCTCTTGCTCCAATATTAGAAGTCATGATGATGATAGTGTTTCGAAAATCTACTCTTCTTCCCAATCCATCCGTCAAAATTCCGTCATCCAATACTTGCAAAAGAATATTGAAAACATCAGGGTGCGCTTTCTCAATCTCATCGAGCAAAATTACGCTGTAAGGTTTTCTTCTGACTTTTTCAGTCAACTGCCCACCTTCTTCATAACCCACATAGCCAGGAGGTGCGCCTACCAAACGAGACACAGAGAATTTCTCCATATACTCACTCATATCAATTCTTACCAATGCATCATCTTTGTCGAAAAGGTAGTTAGCCAGCACTTTCGCCAACTCAGTTTTACCAACTCCAGTCGGACCCAAGAATACAAAAGAACCAATTGGTTTTTCAGGATCTTTCAAACCAACTCTTGTTCTCTGAATAGCTTTTACCAATTTTTGAATGGCATTATCCTGCCCAATTACTTTGTCTTTGAGTTCATTACCCATTCCAAGTAATTTCACACCTTCTGCCTGAGCAACTCTGCTCACGGGAATTCCCGTCATCATGGCAATCACTTCTGCTACATTCTCCTCAGTTACGGGATGAACCTTCTCAGAGGTTTCCTTTTCCCATCTGATTTTTGCCTTATTAAGTTGTTCAAGTAGTTTTTTCTCTTTGTCTCGTAGTTGAGCCGCCTCTTCGTATTTTTGGCTTCTTACCACTACATTTTTCTCTTCTTTGATGTTGGCAATTTGCTCTTCCAACTGCACAATATCATCTGGCACATGAATATTATTGATGTGAACTCTTGCTCCAGCTTCATCTAACACATCAATTGCCTTGTCTGGCAAAAATCGGTCGGAAATGTAGCGGTCAGAAAGTTTTACACATTCTTTAATTGCCTCTTCCGTGTATTTTACTTTATGGTGCTCTTCGTATTTCAGCTTGATATTCTCTAGAATCTCAATCGTTTCATCTGGCGTAGTTGGGTCAATTACCACCATTTGGAAACGTCTTGCCAACGCACCATCTTTCTCAATATACTGTCTGTATTCATCCAAAGTGGTTGCACCAATACATTGAATATCGCCACGGGCAAGAGCAGGTTTGAACATATTGGAAGCATCTAGCGAACCAGAAGCTCCACCAGCACCCACAATCGTATGGAGTTCATCAATGAAAAGGATGATTTCAGGAGTTTTCTCTAACTCGTTCATTACCGCTTTCATTCGCTCTTCAAACTGACCACGGTATTTTGTTCCCGCCACCAATGAAGCTAAATCCAAGGTAACAACTCTTTTGTTGAAAAGAATTCTTGAAACTTTTCGCTCTACAATTCTCAAAGCCAACCCTTCGGCAATGGCAGTTTTACCAACACCAGGCTCGCCAATCAGAATTGGATTGTTTTTCTTTCTACGGCTCAGAATTTGGGCAACTCGCTCAATTTCTTTCTCTCGCCCAACAATCGGGTCGAGTTTGCCATCTTCAGCATATTTGGTTAAATCTCTACCGAAGTTGTCCAAAACAGGAGTTCTCGATTTCTCAGAACCACCTTTGGAATCTTTTCCTCCGCCAGAACCGCCAAAAATGCGTTCGTCATCAGGGTCTCCTGTGTCTGGTCCAAACATAGGAAGTTCCAAGTTATTATCTAAAAGTTCTTTTACTATTTCGTAATTCACATCGAATTTTCTTAGGATTTGCGTAGCCAAATTATCATCATTCCTTAAAATGGAGAGAATCAGATGTTCAGTTCCAATCAAAGGAGCTTTAAAAATTTTGGCTTCTAAATAAGTTACCTTCAGCACTTTTTCAGACTGGCGAGTCAAAGGGATATTCGCCAAATTCTTTACATTATGCGTGGCAGTTCCTTTTGTAGCTTGCTCAATCGTCTGTTTGAGCTCATCTAAAGAAACGCCCAATTTCTGCAAAATCGAGATAGCAACTCCTTCGCCTTCCCGAATCATGCCTAAAAGCAAATGTTCCGTGCCTATATAATCGTGCCCCAACCGAAGAGATTCCTCCCTGCTGAGGGAAATAACCTCTTTGACCCTATTGGAGAATTTTGCTTCCATTGCCATAGAATGTGTAAGTTAGTTTGGGGGTGAAAGCCCTTTCGGACTCAATTTTTTATGCTTTATTAGTTTTATAAATGTAGTGAATGACGAACTGGAATGGAAATATTATTGGAGGAAAAACCCGCAACATCCCATAATATTCTGTTAATCACTCATTCATAAAAGCGAAATAACACTCAAAAGGTTTCCTTATTAAGTACAAATAAATGTTAGAATAATTTTATTTGCTTAAAAACCCGAAATTCATTGCATTATTTCAATGTACAACTTTATTCAAATAAGTTGCCATCCGAAATGTATAAGCCAATGTGGCAAGTTTTTGTTTTGCGAATTTCATTCATAGCCAATCTGGCATGAATTAGTCAGCTTCACGTAATTAACCAGACACAATAGAAATAGGCATTGAACTTCCGAATCCAAACAAATTATTGTTTTCTGATTGGATTTATTTTTCGGTACTATACTATTTGGGTAGTGTTAAACAAGTCATGTTAACACCATAAAAGAACATAGCGCAAGCGTTCGCTTGTGCCGAATTATCCACAAAGTAGCCTTAGTTCTTTCAAACTACCATATTTGGGTAATGTTCGACATAGGCTGTCCAAAAGTCAAAAAAAAGTTCCTCCTATTTTTGTGTTGCTAAAACACCAAAAAAGAACGGGAAATTTGCTATCCGTCATATTATTGCATTAAAGTTAGCGAAATACTCACTCGGCTTTTTACCAAACCTTTCTTCATACAGTTTAGAAAACCTTGTCACATGACTCATACCAATGGAATAAGCAACAGCAGAAGCATTGCCATAAGTACCTTTCTCTAAAAATTCTCTAGCTTTTTGTAAAGCAATCTCCTGCTGATACTGCTTAAGCGTCAAGCCTGTTGTTTTCTGAATTCTTCGTAAAAACTGCCTATAGCTTAAATTGAACTGCTCAGCTAAATCTACCAAGCGAAAATCTTCGTTCTCTAGATTTGAAAAAATTATTTTTTCTACTTTTTTAAGCCATTCAGTATCTATTTGATGTGATGAGGTTTCAAAATCACCCTCTCTGCGTCCTCCTTCAGTAAAATAATTAACCTCTAACGCAACCTCCTTTGCTTCCTCTTCCTTCCAGCGCAATCTGGCTTCATATCTTACTAAAATATTCTGTACACGGACCAATAGCTCTTCTGGTGAAAAAGGCTTGGTAAGATAATCATCAACCCCAATAGTCAGCGCTTGAAGCTTGTGGGCTTCATCACCCAAAGCAGTCAGCATAATGACAGGAATACCTCCGTAGGTATCCGAATCTTTGAGATGTTGTAATAGTGTATAGCCATCCATTTCTGGCATCATTACATCAGAGATAATTAAATTTACTGGCTCACTCTCTAAAATCTTTAAAGCATCTTTGCCATTTGAAGCAAGTAAAGTGATATGATTAGGAGAAATTAAGCTATTGATATATGCTTGCATATCAGGATGGTCTTCCACAATCAAAATTTTGTACTGCTTATCAATAGTTAAACTCTCTATTAATGCAATTGTATCATTTAACTCGTCAGAAGTATCCTCAATTATATGCTTTGCAATAGGGTTTTGTATTATTTGATAGGGTAACTTAACCATAAAAGTACTTCCTTCATTTAGCTGGCTTTCCACATTAATAGTTCCTTCCATCACCTGGCAAAGTTCTTTGGCTAGGGCTAAACCTATGCCTGTTCCTCCTTGAAGAGGTGCATCAGGTTGCACACTTTGATAAAAGCGATCAAAAATAAAGGGTAAATCAGCTTGAGCAATCCCATGACCAGTATCTTTTACTTTAATTTGTAAATGCATCCCCTCAACAGTAGCAGCTATTTTTACGACTCCTCCCGCATGGCTATGTTTAATTGCATTCGATAGAAAATTGTTTAAAACCTTCTCTGTCTTGGCAGCATCTAACATTATGACATCTGGAGGTAAGCTTTCAAATGATTGCTCATATATAATGCCTTGGTGCTGAGCTAATGAAGTGAAATTAGAAGCCACACGCCTTAAAAAAGGTTGGATAGGTACTTCCTCCTTATATAGTTCTATCTTATCAGATTCTAATTTGGAAAGCTCCAGGATGTCGTTCACTAAGTTTTTGAGCGATTGCGTATTACGATACATGAGACTCAATGTGTCTTTAGTAGCTGGAAGAAACTCTTCTTGAGGATTGTGCAATAGCCCTTGGAGTGGACTCCCAATGAGTGTGAGAGGCGTACGCAACTCATGTGAAATATTAGCAAAAAAGCGAGATTTGGTACGGTCTAGAGCTTCTAACTTAGTTTTTTGCTGAGAGATTTCTTGGTTTTTGGCTGTGAGTAATTGATTGGCTTTGTATTTATTGCGGTAATTACGGTAAATAGCAAGTGCAACTCCCAAAAAGGCGAAACAAATACCTATCATGGCATAGATCACCCATTTTTGCTTTGCTAATTCAACTTCTCTTTGCTGTTGTAATAAGGTTTTGCCTTGCAACTCTCTCTCGTACTCTTGTTGCACTAATGCCCGTGTATTCTTTTCATTGAAAAGAGAATCATTATTGGCATGGAATATCTTAAATGTCTCCAAAGCTTTTGCTAGCATGCCTTTTTGTTCATAGATAGGATAAAGCGTTTCGGCTGCGTTTTTCATAATAAGCCTATTTTGAGATAGAGTCGCATATTGCAAGGCATTTTCATAAGCCACAAATGAGCTGTCCTGTTTATTTTGTTTTTGATAGAAGCTTCCCAGTTCTCCATAAACAGAAGCTAAGAGGATAGATTGCATATTTTGGCACTGAAGCGCATAAGAAAGTGCTTGCTTCAAATAGAAAGAACCTGAGTCTGTATTTGTGAGTGCAATATGAGATTGAGCAATGGTTAGATAAGATCTGCCTAGGCTACAGCTATCCTTGAATTGTTGATAAGTATTGACTGCAATACTCATACGTTGCAAAGCATCTGCATACTTTTCTTGTTTATTCATGGTGCTTGCAACTGAACTGTTCATATCTGCAACTCTTGCGTATGATTTTAACCTCTCATAGTCTTCACGAGCATTTTCATAGTTAAAGAATGCTTGGTCTAGGTCTCCTTGTTCTAAGCACAAATCAGCAATATAGCTGTAAGTATCTGCTATCATTAACGTATCATTGATAGATTCTGCACTATTTAATACCCTCCGATAGAAGCTTATGGCCTTAGGCAGGTTAGCCTGCTCTGCATATATCTGACCAATTCCGTCTAAGGTATTTAAAAGCATATGCGAGTTTCCTGTTTCTTCAAACAGTTTTAATGCCTTTTCAACGTAATAAAAAGCGGAGTCTTCTTGCTGTTGCCCAAGGAATAACATACCTAAATGGCTGTAGTTATGAGCCATTGTCTCTTTTGCTTCAATCTCTTCGCCAATCTGAGTCGCTTTCCTAAAGAATAATTTGGCTTGAGCACTATTTCCTATCTTCTTATAAATAGTACCCATTGTGCCATAATTGATACCTATATGAAATTTATGCCCTATATCTTTAAAAATAATGTTGGCACTATCATATATGCTTAAACTTTTTTGATAATTACCTTGCTTAGAGTACAATCTTGCACAGGCGGACATCGTAACAGCAACTCCAAGCATATCCTGTTGTCTTTCCCCTATAATTAGTGCCTTGCGGTAATAATATTCTGACTGCCTATAATCCCTCTTGATTGAATAAAGAAATCCTAAATTTGAATAAGTCTGGAATAAGCCATCTAAAATTTGAGTCTCCTCAGCGATTTCTAAACCTTTATGGAAGTAGGCAGTAGCCATTTGAAGGTCTCTGAGTGTTCCATGCACAATACCAATATCATTGTAGCACCGTATTACATTTTTATTATCTCCTACCTCCAAACTAAGTTGAAGCCCTTTTTCAAATAGTGAAAGTGCTTTGAGGTTATCTCCTTGATGAAAATAAACCCTGCCGACATTAATATAAGAACGCCCCACACGTTTTTTGTCACCTTTCTTCTTTCTTATCTCTAGTGCTTCTGAAAGTGATACCATGGCACTATCATATTCAGACTGGTTGTAATGGATGATACCAAGCACATTTAAACAATCGCCTACCAATACCTCCCAGCCTTCACGCTGGCTTTGTTTTAAAGCCTCTTTATAAATCACCCTTGCACGATTATAATGCTCTCTTCTAAAAAGAAGATAAGCCTCCTTCACCCTTAACTCATACTTGCTTTTTTCATTCTCTGCGAAAGCCACCCCTTTATAAATATACTGCACAGCAGAAGCCGAATCTTCTGCTTCAATAAAGGCATCTACCAGCTGTTTACAAGTTTCTATGCGAACCTTAACAGCCGTATCACTTTCAATGATGCGAATCAGACTATCTGTACTGGAAGGTATTTGTGCATAAGCAGGCATAGCAAAGAGGCAGAGAAGCCATAGCGCGTAGTAAATATTATTCATAGTGCTAGTTTGGTGTTTAATAGTTAAAGCTGTTATTCATTCTAAGCTAACGAGAATTACTCGGATTAACAGTATACAACAAACAATGTTTTTTGTTATGTCATATTCTGTCAGTCAATGTCATATTCTGCCAGTAAATGGCATAAACAGACATTTTGTGTCATTTTTTGGCTGTGTGAAAAAGTGTAAAAAGCCGACATTCGTTCATGTTCAATTTTTCACTAAATATAAATGTTATGAATGTTATGAATGTTATGAAAAAGATTATCTATTGGAGTAAAGGTTATTTACTCCCATTTTGTTTTATGCTAGCCTTTGGGCTAATGAGTTGCCAAGAACAGGAGGTTATTCCTTTAGAGGAAGAGGATAAAACTAAGGAAAGAGGTGGAGGAGGTACAACAGCGCCCACTAATTTTTTTGTTATGCAATCATACAGTGAGAAAGAGTTTACTGGAAATCAGAAAACCTTCTATATTGACGAGACCAATTTGTCAGTATCTGGTAATTATGAATATGAAGAAGCAAGTCTTAACACAGTCGTTGAATCTATGATTGTTGGAACAGGATGTGCTGTCCATTTATGGAGCGAGCCAAACTTTACTGGAAGTGAAATTTTACATAGCTATGGGCCTGCACCTCTCCTAAGGACTTCAAATTTTGTAACTTGGACTCCTCAATCATTAAAAATAATTTGTCCGCCAAACTCAGTAGCTGAAGATAGACTTTGTGGCTGGGCTAAGAAACCTAGTGGTGGACGTGGTAGTGTTACTCCTAAACTCCCTATTCTAAAAGACTTCGAATATGATTTAACTAACTATCAGTTTGTTAATTGGAATGACGAAATTGTATCTATTAGCAGTAATGACAACAGCAACTGTGATGGACTTATGGTATATGACCACGTGACAGATGTTATGGCAGCGCATCGTTGGGTTGATCCTGATGAGACTATTGCATTAGCAAGCCATGTGCCTGGGGTTTCTAGAATTTTGAACAGCTCTCAGATGGCTCATAGTTTTGATCAAGTGGATTTTCCTGTAGCTGCTGTATTATACTCAGGAGATAATTATTCTGGAGATTCTTATATTCTGTCTAAAAATGATAATTTATATAAAAAACTTAATGTCCTCTTCAAATCAGCAGTCGTTGCACCTGATGTAACAGTAAAATTCCGTAACTATACTGGTAGTTCTAACTGGGACGATCTTGGCGATGACTCTGCGGGGTATCATCCATCATTAGGCTTGTCTAAAAAATCTAATGGAATTTATTTGACATTTAAATCATTGGGGAGGGGGAACAGTACAAAGCAGAGAAATGATTATTGTGGTTCTGCACATGAACATATTAGCCCAGCGGAGGATGACTTTTTTGGCGTGTCTTTGCCAATATTCAAAGGCCTGACTAATAATTCTTTATTAGATGGTAGTGGAGCTATTGATTTATATAATTTAGACGTTGCTGCTTTTAATAACAAACTAAGTCATTTTATACCAACAGATGTAGATCTAGAGACGACCTGTAAAGGAGTAACCTTTTGGAAGGATGCTCCAACAGATGCTTTACTTAGTCAAAGACGCTGGATTTCTACCTCTGATAATCCATCTTATGGTTATGTCAATTTTGAGGATTTGAATAACAGTATAAGTACAATTACTACGGAGGGGTGTAAAACACCCAAGTTAAAAGTGGCTAACATGTTCACACTAGCACTCTCTGGTGCCGGCCGTACAAATTCTACAAACACAACAGCAGTAAGGCAAATTGGATGTGAAGGCGCTAGGATGGCTTGTTTAGCTGGACAAGGTGTAATAGTAGTAGGTTGTGCCGTAGGGGCAGCAAAATTAGCAGGAATAGATCTCAAAACAGCAATAACTTATGTTCAAACCTTTGCCTCGGGAGGAACGTCAGCTGCTATGACTGCTATGACTGCTGCCCAAAATCTACTAATTACAATAAATCAACGGCAGGAGGATGCAAATGCAGATGACGTAGAGATGCAGTCTTTAGTGTCTCAAACATCTGAAACCTTTGCAGATGCTGTCCAAAATTTACAAGAGATGGCAGATCAGAATAATGTTGATTTAGAGGCTGCAGCAAGTGAAAGCCACCCGTATCATGCTATATATCAAGGTATCAAGTTCATAGGAAGAGCAGCAGGAGCCATCTTTGGTGCCGTAGGTGCTATAGATGGCTCTATTAGCCTTGAAGGTTCTTTGGTACACCCTAGTAATACTACTTATTTCTGCAGTAGAGTCAAAACTTACTGCGAAACAGGAGACTGGTCTAATTAAATAAGTTACAAATAACAACATGAGTGTCATTTTATGCTAAAAAAAATAAGGAAACAAAAAAGGTTGTATATTTAAGTTACCAGACGAAAATATCTACTTTTATGTTTCCTACCATCAGTTCATTTCAAGTTCTATTAGAAACTACTTT
>JBLIFI010000132.1:0-10201 GCA_047633715.1 Flammeovirgaceae bacterium | reverse complement strand
TAGGTGCTGAATGGGCTTCTCAAGCCAATGGCTTTAGTAAAAATAAGGTTTCTGAAACATGTACTTCTGCTTTGACCATGGAGAATTTCATGCAAAAACATGGACTAGAAACAATAGATATATTAAAGATTGATATTGAAGGTTCTGAGAAAGAACTTTTTGAAGGAACTTGTGAATGGGTGAAAAATGTTAAGTGTTTAATAATTGAGCTTCATGACACTATGAAAGCAGGAACTTCAATAACTTTTTTTAGAAAAATACTTCTGATGAATGATTTTCATTTTTCAATTGTAGGAGAAAACTTGGTCTTTATAAATAAGTCAATATGAAAATATTTGTAATTTCACTCAAAAATTCAACAAGGAGAGAATCAATCATTTCAGTACTCAATCAACATAAGTTAGACTTTGAAATATTTGACGCAATAAATGGTAAGGAATTATCTGAAGATTTTATACAAAGTCATTGTGATGTAAATCAGATGAAAGAACAATCTCATTGGTTTACAAAAGGTATGGCAGGCTGTGCATTGAGTCATTATTACTTGTATAAAAAAATTGTAGAGAATAATATTGAAAAGGCAATTATTATAGAAGATGATATGAACTTCGATTCTAATTTTGGGGAGATTGTAAAAAAATTAGAAACTAGAGTAGTTGAGAATGAGGTTCTCATGATTTACTATAGAGGTTGGGGAAATATAAAATTTACTACTCATAAAGCAGAAAATATAACTAGTACACATCGTGTTTTGAATCTTTATTCTTGGGATGATGTCCCAAATACTACAGGAGCTTATTACATCACAAATAAGTCTGCAAAAATCCTATCAGAATTTCTTTTACCAATTAGAGTTGGGCCTGATGATTGGACTTATTTCATGCAAAACAGTCAATTAGCTACAATCAAAGTAATTTATCCTAGAATTGCTTTTGACAACAACTTCAAGAGTGAAATAGACTATGTAGAAAGTCAAAATAAATGGCTTGGTAGAATTTCAGAGACAATAAATCGTTACAAAATACCATTGCTATACTCTTTCTTAAAGTATAGAAGACGAGAAAGAGAAACAGAGATGAGTAAGTTTTCATTAGTAGAAAAACCAACTCTCATCAAGTGATTCTTCATAAAATTATTTGTATCTATTCTTGAAGGATTTTGATTTATTGCAATTTTTGTGGGGAAATATAGATAAGAAAACCGAACAAATATTTGGTTTTAGAATCACATTGAAATTCTAAAACTGTAATTTCTGTTTATCCTTTTTTTAGTTGGAGTGAGTTTCTAACTAAAAAAAACAGCAAGCCAAAATAGTTAGGTAATATTCATGCAACTTTCTCTTTAATCACAAGTCTTTCAGGTAGAGAATTGTCAACTTCTCGTGCAGAACTCTTCTGATTAAAATCTCCAACAAAGTTACTTATGAAAGTATTTACCTCTTTTCTGATTCTGCTATTTGCTTCATAAAACTCATTTTCACAAACCAGTTTAAAAGATATTGGGTTGGAGATGGGAGAACACTCCAAAGCTTTAGAATTATTTGACCAAGCAATTCAATCAGAGTTGGAAATGCACAATGAAAACTGGATTTCCCAACGAATTTACTTTCATAAAGCGAGAACTTTACACTTGCTCGGAGAGCAGGAAAAGGCAATTGATTTTTATGATAAATCCATTAAAGTGTGGGATAAAAGTAGCGAATCATTTTATTTCAAAGGGCTTGCCCAAATTGAACTACAAGATTCAATTACTGGATATGAGACTCTGGATTCGGCACTCAGTTTGATAAAAAAAGGCTACAAAACTTCCGATGGTTACGTAGAATTATTCGATGAAATTTATCAGGCAGATATTGAAAAGGCGATTGGTAAATAGTTTTCAGACATTTTGTTATGAAAGCATTTCATGTTACGCAGTTTTTCGTTGAAGCTTGTAGTTAACACCACAACTAGCCCTCCGCATTCAATTTTGGGGAAATTAAATAGAAATAAAGCTTGGAGTTTAATGAGGTTGGCTTTGGAGCAAAAAGCGTTCAGATTCATAAATCATTCCCCGAAATTGGCGGCATGCAATTGACTGGGTTTACTCTCAAGATCTTGTGGCGAGTTTCGGAAATACTAGTTTCTTCTCATCAATGAACAACCTGCGAAATCCAACAAAAAACAGTTCCTCTTTTCAGGCTGGATTTGTTATAATTTC
The DNA here is from genome assembly GCA_047633715.1 of Flammeovirgaceae bacterium. Lineage (GTDB taxonomy): Bacteria > Bacteroidota > Bacteroidia > Cytophagales > Flammeovirgaceae > JBLIFI01. The sequence continues at coordinate 8,002 of JBLIFI010000132.1, read as the reverse complement.
ATCAGATTTCTATTAAGTTGGCAGTAATGAAAACGGGAAACTCAATTATAGTAGAGATTTTTAAACCTATCTCTTTTTCGCAAAAGGAAACGGCTCTTATTGAAAGCAAATTTGAACCGCTTACTTTAAAAAAAGGAGCTATACTTTTGAATGCAGGCAAGACAGTAAATCATCAGTACTTTATTTCTGATGGCTGTTTGAGAACTTATTTTGTGGACGATTCTGGAAAGGAACACACCATACAGTTTGCCATCAGAGATTGGTGGATAAGTGATTATACTGCTTTTTTCACCGCTTCCGTAGCCATAATGACTATCGAATGCATTCAAGATGCCACGATATATAAAGTCTCCAGAGAAGATATGGAAAGTTTATATGTCGAAATTCCTCGGTTGGAGACTTTCTTCAGAAGAAAAATGGAACGAACTTTCTCGAGCTTCCAAAAAAGAATACTTGGCGGTTTGTCCCAATCTGCCAAAGAAAGATATACTTCTTTCATTCATACTTATCCGAATATTGAACAGAGTGTAAAAAACTATCATATTGCCTCCTACTTAGGTATTACAACGGAAAGCCTGAGCAGAATCAGAAAAGAACTCGCCAAAAAGTAATTTCTTACCATACATCAACTTTTTCCTGATGGAAGAGCTATAGTTTTGCCGAAGAAATTAAGAACAACAATGAAGACTTTACTACTATCAATTGCCGTAATTATTGGGCTTGCATCTTGTAATAATACAGAGAAGCAAAAACAACAAAAAGAGGAATTATCTACAATAAAAACAGGAAAAATGAAAAAGATATTATTTGTTTTAACAAGCCATGACGAGTTAGGTAACACGGGAGAAAAAACAGGCTTTTGGATTGAAGAATTTGCGGCCCCATACTACCTTTTGAAAGATAAAGGAGTGGAAATCACTTTGGCATCTCCAAAAGGAGGACAACCGCCAATAGACCCTAAAAGTGCTTCGGCCGACTTCCAAACACCAGCTACGGTTAGGTTTAACGAAGATAAGGAAACGCAAAACATCTTGTCCAAAACACTTGTATTAGAATCGGTAAATGAAGCTGATTATGATGCAATATTCTACCCAGGTGGACACGGCCCTTTGTGGGATTTGGCAGAAGATAAAAATTCAATTGCTTTAATTGAATCGTTCTGGAAGAATAACAAGCCTGTAAGTGCAGTTTGTCATGCTCCTGCTATTTTCAAGCACACTAAAAATGCAGACGGCTCTCCTCTTGTAAAAGGAAAAAAAGTGACTGGATTTTCAAATACTGAGGAAGATGCTGTACAATTAACTAGCGTAGTGCCTTTCCTAGTAGAAGATATGTTGAAAGCAAATGGTGGAATATTCTCTAAAGGAGATGATTGGGGTTCATACGCAGTAGAAGATGGTTTGTTGATTACTGGACAAAACCCAGCTTCATCGGAACGTGTAGCTGAATTACTATTGCAAAAATTGGAGAAATAAACCGCTCGCAACACTATATGAAAAACGGCTTGAGTGGAAACTCATGCCGTTTTTTCGTTTTTAGAAAAGCCTATTTTACGCTTAATTAGCTCTTTTAGCTACTTCTTGAGCTTTAACAAAGCCCCCACATTAGTTGATATTCTGTTGGATTTAGTGGATTTTAAGACCTCCTACCTTTAGGAAAGTTTTCATTTTTTAACCAAAATCCCTTTCCGACATAAGAAAGAAACCTCTCCAATTCATTTGGTTCATTACCATTTTATTAATCTCCAGCCACGCCAATTTTGCCCAGACTTTGGGAGAAAAAGACTTGGTAGAGAAAATCCGCCATGCTGTTTCCGTTGATTCATTTTCCATTATTCAAAAAGAGTTAACTTATCAGGCAAAAACTCAACTCACTCAATCCAATTCTTTAAGTGAATTAGGTTTGGAGTTAATTACCAAAGAACGCTTTGAAGAAGCAGAAAAAGTTTTTGAAATCAATTCCAGTATTTTCCCAGAATCAAAAAACTTGGGCGATTGCTTATTGAACTTAGCCAAGCAAAATTCCACCGAAACGGCTGCCCAATTGACTTCTCTAAGACGTTCTTACCAAAATGTAATTCCGAACAGCAGTTGCCTCAACACACTCGGAAAGCATTTTCTCCGATTTGGAAAATCTGAGAAAGCACGAAATATCCTCCAATTGAATACTTTACTTTTCCCAAAAGCATCGGACGTTTGGGAAAGCTACGCCAAGAGTTTATTGGCTTGTCAGGATTGTGAAAAAGCCTCTTTCTACTACAAAAAACTGTTGGAAATGCCAATTCCATTGGAGTTGGAGTTGGAGCAATCTGTACGTCAGCAACTTGCCACAATTGATTGATTGTTGGAGAGCAAGGAAATCAACAATGAAAGAGTTTCCGCTTCGGGCAGAGTTGATTTATTTGGAAAATTGAATCAGCAAGCTTTTGAAATCTCCAGTTACAAAAAATGGTGGCTCTATCGTGAATTTGGTTAAAAGGTATAACAAAACTAAGATTTGAAGAAATTGCTTGTTTTTCGAGTTTGTTAAAACTCGAAAAACAAGCAATAAAACTGGTTCAAGCGGGGCTTCCCAAGCGTCCACACTTGAACCTAATAACTTAAACTTCAAAATCATGAATTGCACTCAATACCCAAATTCACGATAGAACCAAAATGGTTTGCCCCAAAATATGAGAAATACGAACTAGATGAATCGGCTGTGTCTAGCTTGAAAAATATTATTTCGGCTGATATTTCCTTCAAAGTGTTTTTCGGAACTTGGTGTGGAGACAGCCAAAAAGAATTACCTCGCTTCTTGAAAGTTACCGACCAACTCAATTTAGCCGACAATCAACTCGGGATTTTCGCTACCGACAACTCCACCGAACGCTACAAGCAAAGTGCCAAGCGAGAAGAAAAAGGACTGACGGTTTACCGAGTTCCAACTTTCATTGTGTACAAAAAAGGCAAGGAAATCGGTAAAATTACTGAGCATCCGAAAGAGAGTTTAGAAGCAGATTTAGTGAAAATTATCGGTGGAGAGGATTATACTGCCAACTACGCAGGAGTTATGGACTTTGAGGCAGTTTTGCAGAAAAAAGGAGAAAAATACATTTCCAAAAACCAAGTGAAACTTGCCAAGCAATTCAAAGAACTTACTTCAAAAGGAAGCGAATTGAGTAGTTATGCTATGATTAAATTCGCCAATGGAGAGAATGAATTGGCAATGTCTATTCTGGAAATCAATTCTCTCATGTACCCTGACTACAGCGGAAATCAATATCGAATTGCCAAAATCCAACGAAAAATGGGAAATGACAAAAAGGCAATCGCTTTACTGGAAGATTTCGTAGAGAAAAATCTAAATAGTATTTCTGTGAGAATGCTATTGAGAGAAATGAAAAGTTAGTAGAAGGGATCTTAAATTGCCTAAACCCAGATTAATTTATAAGCTGTGGCAACCTTGTAAGCTCTTGTTTTGTACTCTATTTGAGTGAAATAGTGCAAGTGTATCACAGAATATTCAAAATCCACTCTTTCTCATTCGGAAGAGTGGATTTTTGGTTTTGTATAGTTGCAGTCGAATTGCTGAATCCAAGCAAAAGTCATTTTTGGATTTAGAGAGAAATTGCACTATATCAAGAATTGAATAGGTGGATTTTATGAACTTTCACAAAAAATGGTTTTTTACTAAAATACGTACAACCTAATGAACAACTTTGCGTGATGTAATATGCAGACGGCAACAGCGTTAAAATTTTACAGAATGATACGAAATTGTAATAAACTAAATCAGAAGTAAGATGAAGCGTTTTTTGAGTTTTACGAACCTAGCAGTTACGCTGTTTATCTTTTTTTTCATGTGGGGATTCGGTAAAGTCGGAGTCCAATTTGAATTTTTGAATGTATTTGAGCAAGTTTTCGAAAACTTTGAGCTGACAGATGTTTACTACTCCAAGTTTAGGAAAGACGAAGATGTGAAATTTGAGGAAAGAATTGTATTAGTAAACATCGGAGATTTACCAAGGAGGGGAATTGCCCAACAAATAGCAATACTGAATCAGTATAATCCTAAAGTAATAGGGATTGATGCTTTTTTCACACATTACAAGGAAGATACACTCGGAGATCAATTTTTGGCAGAAGTAATTAAGGACGCAGAAAATTTTGTACTAGTAAGTGGTTTACACGGATTTGATTCTGCTACTAATACGTGGGCAGATAACACAACAATTACTAAAACATTAGATAACACGGTTCCTTTATTTAGGGATCTAGCCACAACAGGATTTGCAAACACAGTTACTGAGGAAGGGGGAAATGAAGCTTTCAATACTTGGAAAAAAGTTCGGGCTAAGCAGAAACTAAAGAATGGAAAAATGATTCCATCATTTGCTGCTCAAATCACCTCATTCTACGATGCAGAAGCTACAAAAGATTTTTTAGAAAAAGGAGAGAGGGAACAACATATTTACTTTAAAGGAAATGTTACAGACAATGTAAATGGAACTGCCACCAAATATTACCTTCTTGAATATGACCAGGTATTAAATCAAGAGTTTGACCCGACTTTGATTGAAGGTAAAATTGTACTGATGGGCTATATGGGAGGCGAATATACTTCCACCAGTTGGGATACGGATAAATTTTATACTCCTCTCAATAAAAACTCAGTCGGACGAGGTTACCCCGATATGTATGGAGTAGTAATTCATGCCAATATTATTTCTATGATTCTGAATAGGAAATTTATTGACAATATGCATTCGTATTTTGGCATATTGCTCGCTTTCATTGTCTGTTACTTAAACGTGACTTTATTCGTCAGTATATTGAAGAAGCCAAGACTAGCACCTTGGTACGGAGCTTTATCAAAAGGAATTCAGTTAGTGGAAGTAATAATCTTGTTCGGACTCATATTCTTCTTATTTGCAGGATATTTATACAGGGCAGATTTAACATTAACTTTTTTAGCAGTACTTCTGTCGGGAGATTTATCTGAAATTTTTATGGATATAATTGGCAATGTATTCTCCAAGGAAAAGATAAAACATTAAATTATCCTATCAAGTTCTTAATAAACTGCAATTATATCTCTGTTTATTACGCAACCCTAAGACATTGACAATCGTTTAACAATATATACAAACAAAAATCACGAAATTTACATTCCAGATTTAAGACTAACATTTTTAATATAATCAAATGCAAAAAATGAATACTTTCAAACTAAAAACAGCTTTTGTTTTTACTATTGCTACCTTATTCTGTTTTACTCTTTCTGCTCAAGACTATACATTTAAGGTTACCAGTGTAAAAGGGACTGCAAAATCAAACGGGACGCAACTTTTTGTAGGCTCTAAGGTGAAAGCGGGATCTACTATTAACATAGAGGACGGAACTACTTTGAACATTGCTCATAATAATGGTAAGACACTAACTGTAACAAAAGCAGGCTCATACAAAGTAGATGATTTGGCTAAAGGAGTTTCTGCAAAGTCAGGCTCACTTTCTGAAAAATACGCAGCCTTTGTACTTAATGAATTGACAGCTGGTAAAACAGACGGTATTGGTGCAAACAACATGAGTAAAACAGGATCTGTAAAGAGAACAATAGTTGATAATACCAAGGCCGTGAATTTCATGACGGAAAGAAAGACTCACGTTGCTCCTACGACAATAACTTTAAAGTGGTATCCAAATGATTTAAAAATAGAAAAAGAAAAAGTTGAAAAATATACTTTTGTAGTAAGTGATTTGATGAGTAATGAAATTTACAGAGAAGAGACTACTCAACCTTCGATTACTGTTGATTTAGGTGACCAGAAATTCACAAATGCAATGAGTGGCGCAATTCAATATCATGTAATTGTAAATAATGACCAACGATTAACTTCTCCAGAATATATGTTACAAATAGTTCAAGGAGAAGCAAATACAAAAATTACTCAAGATGTTAAGTCTCTTTCTACTGACAATACAGCTATCAATAAATTGATTTTGGCTAAATATTTTGAAGATCATGGTTTGTATGCAAACGCAATGTTTGCTTATGAAGAGGCAATCAAAATGTCTGAGTCAAACGAGATGTACGAAAATATGTACCAAGCATTTTTGGATAGAAACTATTTGAGCAAAAAAGCAAAGCAAATGGGTTCTAAAAAAACAAATGCTGAAACTAAGAAAGAGAACAAATAGTTTCTTTTTGGATTTCATAAGAAAAAGGCAAGTCGAAATTTCGACTTGCCTTTTTCTGTTTTTTTTGAGTGGAGAGATTTGTCCAATTAAGCTCTAGTAATCACTTCTTTTTCTTCTTGCTTTTTCGCTGCATTTTGTCAAATGCTTTTTTGGGCAACACGAATAGGCTATTATTTTGGCAATCCCAAAAACTCATATACTTTTTGGAAACCACATAGTGCTTTTCCCATTCTGCATATTTGCTGTAAAGCATGAGTGTGCAAATGTCTGTGGCGGTAATAAAGTCGCCAGTCTCTGGGGAATGTGTGTGCATTGTTTCCTTGATATCTTCTCCTTCTTTGGCAGAATCTCCATAATAAATTGGCAGAATATTCTTGTGAAGTGGTTTTGATTCCACTAATTCATTTTCATTATTGAAAGTCAGCAAATAATCGTTTCCAAAAATAACCACTCCTGCTTTGGCTGGCCCAGTTAGCACATATACTTTCCTTTCTCTTTTGTAAATCATTGGGATTAAATTCAAACTGGTATTTTCATATTGTTTGAAAGTCGTGTCTGAATTGATTTTCTGTAAAGTAGCTCTACGGATTTCATAGAGGTTCTTCTCTAAGTCTGACAAACTTCTTTCGCTCAAATCTTTCTCTGTATCTTTCAAGCTGTAAGTGCTATCAAAAGTGATTGTCCCAATTACTTTTGGAGACTCTTCTTTGGAAAAGAAAACACACTTTGAGAATTCCCCATCTACATAAGAGAAATAACCTCCAATATTGCTTTTGTCCTTATAGTTTGCCAAAAAGTAATCTGTTCCATACCAAGAAGCCATTTCGGAACGATACATGGTTTTGCCTTCTTCTACAATTGGGTTTGCCTTTTCGGTTGAGTTCTTCTGTGCAATGAGATGAATGCAGAAAAGCGATAGCAACAGGGTGGGAAATAGTTTTTTCATTTGGATTTTTCTTTATAATTGACTTTGCACTACTGTACAAAACATACTTTGAATACGATGCAGACACGCATCGAAGAAGTACACTTTCTTAGTGCTAAAAAGCAAAACCTGCTCCAATTTGAATTGAAGCAGGTTTGTTTTGTTGGAGAGATTACAATCTCGTCTTTATCTAAACTTCTTTATCCATCAAATCGGAAACCACATAATAGCGTGGGTCATCAATAGAAGTCTCTATTACTTCTTCAAACTTAGGGTTTGCAGTAAGCAATAAAGTTTTACATTCTGGGCTCAAGTGTGTGAGTTTCACTTCTTTGCCTGAATCTAAATATTTATTGGCAATATTTTTCAAGGCTTCAATTCCCGAATGGTCGCTTACTTTCGATTCCATAAAGTCAATTTCTACTTTTTGAGGGTCGTTTTTCGGATCAAACTTTGCGTTGAAATTTTGAACTGAACCGAAGAAAAGTGGTCCCCAAATTTCGTAAACCTTCGTTCCATCTTCTTTCAATTTTTTCCTTGCTCGAATTTTAGTTGCATTTTCCCATGCAAAAACCAATGCCGAGATGATAACTCCAGCAATTACAGCAATTGCCAAATCTTGCCAAACAGTAATGGCAGAAACTACTATAATCACAAAAGCATCTGAAAGTGGAATTTTGTGGAGAATTCGGAAACTACTCCATGCAAAAGTCCCAATCACCACCATGAACATTACGCCAACCAATGCGGCAATGGGAATTTGTTCAATCAATGGCGCACCGAACAGAACAAAGCAAAGTAAAGCAACTGCTGCAACTGCACCAGAAAGCCTTCCACGTCCGCCAGAATTTACATTAATGATAGATTGTCCAATCATGGCACAACCGCCCATTCCACC
>JBLIFI010000131.1:0-10239 GCA_047633715.1 Flammeovirgaceae bacterium | reverse complement strand
CTCCGTTGGGATTCCATTTTGAGCAAAATGTTTGATGTAGAGGAGGAAGGAAATGACTTGCGGACAGAGAAACTGATGGAATTAGCGATGTTGGAAAGCGAAATCAAGAAAATGAAGGCAGAGGGAGCTGACAAATCGGAAATCCAACCAAAGTGGGAAGCCTACAAAAAACTCGCAGAATTATTAGACTGGAAAATCAACTAGAAAAATGTCTTGTAAAGAAAGTGCTTGGCGTGAGACACGCCAAGAAGAAAGCGATTCTTCCTTGATGCGTGTCTCCAACATCAAAAGAAAAACTACTGAAAAGAGCCATTTTGTTTTTTGCAACAAAGTCTTGAATCAACAATAGAATTACTATCAAAATCACATGAGGAAAATAGACAAATCAAACCGCTTGGCAACTGTTTATGAAAAATGGGAAAGTGAATTGGAATCCAAGAAACTGAACCATCCTAAATACCAAGAAAGCAAAATAAGGAATGCACATTATAATGATATTGTTGCCAACTTGCTTTTTTGCCAAAATGGGCTTTGTGCTTATACAGAAATCCGATTGTGCGATGAAAAGCTTTGCGCAAAAGAATTGTGGAAAGATGGAAAATTAACCACAGACTTCGAGAAGTTTGGGCATTTGGAGCATTTTGATGAGAGTCTAAAAAGTAAAAATGCGGATACAGAAGGTAGAAAAGATTGGCTTTGGGATAATTTGTTTTTCGTCCACTCTGACATCAATACAAAAGTCAAAGGCTCAAAATCTGTGGATACTATTCTCAAGCCAGATTCAGCGAAATACAATCCTGAATCTCTACTTCAATATGATTCGGAAAAATCTGTATTTGAACCTCATGTAGATTTGGAAGAAAGCAGAAAAGAACAAGTTCGGAAAATGATTCTGACATTAGGATTGAATTATGGCGCAGTAAAAATTACCAGAGAAAAATGTCTGTTGGAGAGAAGAAAAGCCGTTGAATTTGGAGTTTATGAATTGGATGAACCTATTGACCAATTCCCAACTGCCTATGAAATGAGCAAACCACAATGGAAACTCAATTAGCCCAATCCCACCTAAATTCTGTTAAAGCTCCTCAAATTTGCTCTAAAAAACCGAAATTTGGCTGATTGCTTCATTTCTCAATTGTCGTGAAGGAAAAACGTGGAAGTAAAATCTCTGGTAGTGTGAAATAGGTAATGCTATGGAGTATAAAAGTGCAAGCGTGGACGCTTGCATAGAGGTTGGAGCATTACCACTTTAACACCACCAAATTTCTATTGAAGATTTACTTTTGAATCATTTCCAACTAGCTGAAAATCTGTTCATGTCATATATATATAAAACTATTTTGTTCGTTTTGGTTGGATTGAGTTTCTGCTCATCAGTTTACGCCCAAAAAATCCAACCAAAAAAAGAAAAGGAAAAGCCTGAAAAGGTAGAGTTACTTCATGCGGGAGAGTTGGAGACAATTAAATCGGGTGGTTTGGAAACTCGCTATTTGCGAAGGTCAGATTCTGCAAAGGTACATTTGAAGCAGGAAGACATGGATTTCTATTGCACGGAAGCCATCCAATTTCCCGATAGCAATTTTGTGGTCGCTTTTGGTGATGTGGTAATCCACAAAGGAGATAGCATTACGCTGACTGGTGACACACTTTATTATTATGGAAATGACAGAGTGGCGGAAATGTGGGGAAATGTATATTTCACAGATTTGCAGATGAAACTGACTGCTCCGCAAATGGAATATGATGTTCCCAACAATTTGGCGAGTTATCAATATACTGGTAAAGTGACGAGCGATTCTACTACACTTACCAGTCGGAAAGGGTATTACAATACACAAACCCAGATTGTCTCATTCAGCAAAAATGTGGTGTTGGATAATCCGACTTCCAACTATCATTTAGAGTCGGACACTTTAGATTACAACACAAACAACCGAACGGCTTATTTTACCACTCGCACCGAAATTACCACGGCAGACGGGAAACTGATTGCCGAGAAAGGCGAATATGACACGCAATTCTCCAAATCAATATTCGAGAAAAACGCGCAAATTGAGACTGCTGAATACATTCTATCAGGCGATTTTTTAGATTATGATGAGGTTTTAGAAGTTGGAAAAGCGAGAGGAAATGTGATGGCTTACAGCAAGAAAGATACAATTGCGCTTTATGGAGATATAGGAAACTATTATGGATTGGAGAAAAAGGTAGAGATTTTTGGGAATGCGCTTGTCCAGAAGCCATTTGGAGCAGGAGACACGCTATTTTTATCAGCCGATACACTTATTTCCATCAATGATTCTTTAGCAGGAAGGCGGGAAATGATTGCTTACCCAGATGTGTTGCTATTCTCTAACAATATGCAGGGAATTGCCGATTCGCTTGCCTACAACTTTACAGATTCGCTGATTCAGTTTTACGATGACCCCGTTTTGTGGTCAGATGCCAACCAAATGGAAGCGGACACCATTATCACAAAAATGCGGGGAAATGGAATTGACAAGCTGTTTATGAGAAAGAATGCATTTATTGCCTCCAAAGACAGCCTCCGAAATTACAATCAGATTAAGGGGCGAGATATGACTGCTCAATTCGTAGAATCCAACCTCAGAAGAGTAAATGTAGATGGAAATGCGCAGAATCTTTATTTTGCCTTGGAAAAAGACACGATTCTGATTGGGATGAACCGAATGGATTGCAGTAATATGTACATGGTTTTTACTGATTCCAACACCTTGGGAAGTATTACTTCTATCAAGCAAGTCGATGCAAAACTCATTCCCCCGCACGAACTCAAAGTGGAAGACACGAAGCTGAAAGGTTTTAACTGGCGAGAAAAAGAAAGACCTACAAAGGCTTTTGTGTATAATAACCCGAATTGGAAAGCGATTTCTGAAAATCCGCTTCCTGTTCTTGTTCAACCCATTCCAAAAGAGTTTTTGAAAGAAAAGATTTTATTGGATGACTCGAACAAAAACGAATTAGAGTCTGAGTCAGAATATGAGAAGTATGGCGAGTTGGTAGCCAAAAACTGGTTTAATATTTATGTAAATGGAGACACGGTTACTTTGGTTTCCTTGAACAAGAACAGGATACTTAAACAGTCGAATGGTGATTTTTATGCCGATATTTTTCCAACAAACAACTCAGACTTACCCGATTCAATTCAAGCCCAAGGCTATGAAATCATCTCGCTAAAACTAGAAAGTGGACAACTGAAAGAGGCTGAAAATGTGTATCGCTTCGTGTTGCCAACCTACGAGAAAGTTACGGTCAGGATTGGGCAAATTCGTAGAGAAGCAAATGAGATTCAAGACCAGAAAGACGCTTGGACAGAGGTTTTCAATTACTATGATTTGAAGAAGTGATAAGTGACGTTTGCTCTTTTTGGTATAAAATCAAAATTTCTCTGCACCATCTACTCTTAGTTCTACTTTAAGACTCTAACCAAAGTGATTGTTAAAATGTGCTTTGCTCAACTCTTTTTCGTTTTGAAATACAAAAAAAAGTTGCCGTGCCTGTCAGCGTGACCCGGTCAGAACCGTTCCACGGTGGCCGTCAGTTCTGACAGTTCTCGGCAGGGGTTGCTCTCAACTTCTCAAATCCGATGCGACTCGTAGCGGGTGCTATCGGCTCCGAGGAAAATGAAAAATGTATAGTAGTATGATTCAAGACTTATTCAATATCCATCAGAAGACGCTAAAGCGGGCAATTGATGAATTGATTGACCCTGAGATATTTGTGACTCTGCCCACGGGAAATCAGAAGCTTCCCGGTGGTGGTCGAAAAAAAACTTCTTGCTCCCAATAGCCCTGCAAAGTCCTGTCCTGAGCATAGACTGCAAGAAGAAAAGGGCTTCTCGGCACACTTTATCGGGATGGCAAAAGCGATTGCCAGACTGCCCATGAGGCTTATGACCATGACTATCCGCATTTAGGGAAAGCCAAGGTTGTCCTCCATGGCATTTTCGATATGCAGAAGAATATAGCCGACATTCCCCACCCTTGCGTAAAACCAAGAAAAAGTATTATTATTTCAAGATAAATCACATGCCTTATTTTATATTTTACTATTATTTCACTTTAAAAATGAAATTTAAGAAGACAAATTACATAAAATCGTAAAAAAACAGAGAGAGGGGGAATGTCGGCTAGCACAATTGCGTTTCACCTAAAATTTTTGCGAGTTGGAGAGAACTGGATCAACTATGAATTTAGTCGCACTTAAACTTCATTCTGTTCAATTAAAAAAGTTAGCGTAAAGGTAGTTCCTTTTCCAAGTTCACTTTCCACCTTGATTTCACTATTGTGCTTTTCCATAATACCATGAGCAATAGACAAGCCAAGTCCTGTGCCTTTTCCAGAATCTTTTATCTGCACGAAGCACTTGTTATTAGCGGGTTCTCCCCATAATTTAATATGTATTTCGCCTTTCCCTTCAATTGCTTGTATCGCATTACTCAGCAGATTCATAAATACTTGGTTGACCTGGTCAATGTAACAACCTACCTTACAACTGCTCTGATTTCCAGTTCGGGAATACCTCTAGCTTCCAATTCTGCCCTAATTTGATTGATTTGGAAATCCTTATCCTGAGATTTCTCAATATAGCCTTTGATTATTTCGTTTCTTAATTTTCTTCCCATTTCAGTTAATAATTATGTTTACCTGTGTTTTTGTAGAATTGGAAGTATAAATCAACACTTTTGCCTATAAATTTTCCCCACAAAACAATCTTTTTCCAAACTACTTTTCCCAAATTAGCAGTAGAATTTCAATAGCTACAAATTCCGGAGCAAGCTTAATGGTTTCAATCGTAATTCGTACATCCAATATCGTACATCCAAAATATGTCTAAAAATAATAAATTTGGCGCATTCGGAGGGGTTTTTACACCTTCTGTGCTTACCATTCTTGGCGTAATAATGTACCTCCGATTAGGCTGGGTAGTCGGTCAGGCAGGTATAATTTTTACATTATTAATTATTCTCGGAGCTCATTTCGTCTCTATTACCACAGGTTTGTCGGTTTCCTCGGTGGCAACTGACCGAAAGGTGAAAGCGGGCGGATTGTATTATATGCTCTCCCGAAGTTTGGGTTTGCCCATTGGCGGTTCAATTGGAATCACGCTTTTTGTAGGAACTGCGCTGAGTATTTCCATGTACATTGTTGGGTTCTCCGAGAGTTTCAATGATGCGATTGGTTTTGTTGGAAATACTCCAGAAGCCCGTATGATGAACTTGCGAATTACAGGAAGTCTGACTCTTTTTCTGATTACAACCGTGGCACTCATCAGTACTTCTTTCGCCATAAAAACGCAATATTATATTATGGCGTTTATTGCGCTTTCCATTGTTTCTATTGTTGTGGGCTTGGTATTCTACAATGACCCAAGTATGGATGTAGTTGATTTGCAGGTATATCCGAAAGAAGGAAATGTTTCTTTGGCAGTTGTTTTTGCCATCTTTTTCCCTGCGGTAACAGGTTTTACGGCTGGAGTTGCCATGTCGGGAGATTTGAAAGACCCCAAAAAAGCCATTCCAATCGGAACAATTGCTTCTATTGCAGTAGGTTTAGTGGTTTACATTGCTTTGGCGGTTTTGATTGCATTCTATTTAGATGATTCTGAATTACGTGCAGACAAAAATATTCTGAAAAGAGTTACTTGGTTAGTAAGAGGCGAGTTTGCAGACTCTCCTTACCTATTGTATGCAGGAATTTGGGGAGCAACACTTTCCTCGGCTTTAGGCGGGATTTTGGGCGGTCCCAGAATTTTGCAAGCCATGTCTGTAGATAAGGTAACTCCAACCATTTTCTCTAAAGGAGTTGGAGCAAGCAATGAACCTAGAAATGCACTCATTCTTACCTTTTTTATTGCCGAAGGAGGCGTTCTGATTGGTAAATTAGATGCCATTGCGCCAATCGTAACCGTGTTCTACCTTTCTGCTTATGGGTTTATAAATTTGACTTCTGCATTAGAAAGTTGGACAGGTTCTGATTTCCGACCATCTTTTAAAATTCCTCGAATCATCAGTATTTCAGGTGCAATAGTTACGTTCGGATTTATGTTTTGGCTGAATTTCTACGCTACAATCATTGCTTTTTTCATCATGGGATTGATTTTCTTTTGGCTTACCAAAAAGCAGATTAACCTTGGTTTCTCCAATATTTGGCAGGGCGTTTGGGCAGAAATTGTTCGGGTCGGATTGTTCAGGATTGATGAAACATCCAGAAAATCGGACAAGAAAAACTGGCGACCTAATATTTTGCTGTTTAGTGGAGACAAAAGCCGAAGACCACATTTGGTGGATTTCGGAAAGGGATTAGTAGGTAGATTGGGCGTGGTTTCCAGCTTTGAGTTAGAAGAACGGGAAGACACCAATGTGCCACTCACTCGGGCAGAGCAATCCATAGAAACAGGAAGTGGCTTTACGGGAATGTTCTTCCGAAAATACAAAACCTCCAATGTTTATGATGGAATCCGCACGATTGCCGAGACTTATGGTTTTTCGGGAATTGAGCCAAATATTGTGCTGTTGGGTTGGGCGAGATATGCAAATTCTCCAGGCAAATTCACGCAACTACTCCGAAGATTCAACGAAATGGACTACAACGTTCTTTTGATGGATTATGATGAGAGATATGGTTTCGGAAAATACAGACATATAGATATTTGGTGGGAAGGAAAGGGAAGTCACATCAGTTTTGCCCTCACAATGGCTCGCTTCTTAATTACCGATGACGCTTGGCTCAACTCCAAAGTTAGGCTGTTTATTTTCTTAGATAAATCTCAAATCAACAGCACAGAGATTTACCAAAACATGGAAGAGGCTTTGGAGGAACTCCGAGTCTATGCCGAAGTCAAAATTGTGGACAACGAACATGGCGAAAAGGACTTATACGATGCCATTGAAATCGAATCGAACCAAGCAGATTTGATTTATGTGGAATTGCCCGAAATATCGGAAGAAAATGAAGCCGAATTTTATGAAGAAACCAACGAACTGTGCCGAGAAATAGGAACAGTAGTTTTATATCGTGGTTCATCGCATTTCGAGACCATTGAAATTGGCTTGAACCAAGAAGTCCGAAAGCGGGCAATCCAGACAATTGGAATTGCGGAAGAACATCGGGACACCAGCTATTTGGTGCTTCCGCAAGATTCGCATGTGGGCGAGTATATTCAGGATTTCCATATAGAACTCAACCAAATCATTACCGAACTTGGGAAGCTATTTTTCCAGCCAATTATGCATGAAAATGTGTTGCTTGTTGAGTCAATCAAAAACCTAATTCAAGTCAATCTGACACGGCTCAAACGCATTGAAGACGGAGACGAGAAATTTGAAATGGAGTCTTTGATGAGTATGCTTCATAGCTCATTTGTGAAAGTGGAAAAACTACTACGAACTTATGGAGGTGCAAAAACGAAGGCAGAAGCCAACAACCTCTATAAAGGAATTATAGAAGTAAATAGAAACGTTAAGAAATTAAATAAGAACATTCCCAAAAATGTAGTCAGCACTTTCGATTCTATTGAAAATTTCTCTGAGGAAAAACTCAGCCAATTTACAATTTGGCAACGATTCAAAGGAAAACGATTTGGCAAGAAAGTCTCTTATTCTTATAAACTCCGTAAATATTTTGTGGAATGGTTCAGGCAAAATGGTTTGGAACTCGCCCGAGATATGTCTCGAAAATTCACAGAAGACACCGTAGATTATCATGAAGAATTGGAGAAAATAATCCGTCAGTTTGGCGCAATTTTGCAGGATTTGGAAAGGCAAGTTCTTGCGGAGGAGTTGGATTTGGAAATAATCCACAAAAAAACAGATCTACTTTTTGAGCAAATCAATGATTTAGTTGTTAATGACCAAACTCGTTTTGATAGTTACATCTGGTCTTTCAAAAAGCAATTGCAGTTGGAGTTGCAAAATTCTGCCTACTCCATAGATAAGTTTGATTTATCGCTCCCAAAAACAAAGAAATTTGGTTGGGTTGACCAGTTGAAATCCATTCGAGAAGAAATTTTGGCGATGCCTCAAGTTTGGGCGCACAACCAAAAGCTGTTCTCTAACATGCACTTTTTAGATTTGGCTTTACAGGAATTCCAAATCAAATTTGAGACCGTTGTAAAGGAGTTGCAAAAGCAATTTAATGAATCACTCCAAGGCAATATTATTTTCGATTTGAAAAAAATGAAAGTGGCTTTCGAGAATTTTGCGGATGACCAAAACACGGAAATCCCAGTTATTTCCCGCTCCGATTTGGAAGACAATTTCCAATATCAGCAAATTATCAATGAGTTTTTAGGCGATTTGGAATGGCTCGTAGGAGATTTGCCCCAAGAAATCGAAGTGCTTTCAGTAGAATCAATCCAACACCCAAAAACTGGCGAAGTGGCAGATTTGGAATCTGTCAGGCTGTCTCCACTTAAAATTATCAATTACATAGTTCAGACTAATTTCACAGAAACATTAGTAAGCGAAACTTCTGAACTCAACCTGCAAGTGATTCAGGCAAATGGCATTATTGAAGATGTTGAGCGAGTGATTGCCGTGAGTATTCGGAATGTAGATAAATCGGAATTTGAAGAAGGAAGTGAGCGAAGGGAAGAATTCAAGAATTTGGTTGCCACAGAATTGGGGAGAGTAAGTAGCGCATTCGATGAATTGGTGGAAATGCAAGCTTCCATTGGGAAAGTGATGGAGAAAAATTTGGGAGATACCACCGAGAAATTGACTACTTACGGATTGGTAAAAGAAGCGGACAACCTCGATTCGTTCTTACGTACTCAAACCAGAAGGGTAGTTTTCAATGTGTTCAGTAAAAGATGGGAACAAGCGAAAGACTTTGTGCAAAACTCAGTTACCGAATTGCGCTATCAGAAAGCCGATAGTTTGGCTTCTTTTGCGCCAAATTCTCACAAGAAAAATAAGCATATCATTCCCGAATTGCTCAATTTCTACGAGAAAGTAGCTCCAAACAAAACCTTGCTCGACTCGCTTCCATTCTACTACAAACAACTTTTTGTGAAAGAGCAAAGTGCCAGCATGGAGTTATGGTACAACCGAGAAGAGGAATTACAGATTGCCGACCGAGCTGTAAAAAGGCATTTTGAAGGCATTTCTGGAGCAATTTTAGTCACAGGAGAGCCTGATGAAGGCAAGAGTTTCCTCTCTGAAAAAATTGCTCACAGTTATTTTGAACCCAAAAAAATATTTGTGGTCAATCCGCCAGAAGGTGGAGATGCTAGTTTGAAAACTTTCCGAATGGCAGTCAATAAAGCCGTTGGGAAAGTGAACATGAGGTTGGATACTATTTTCAACCGAATGCCAGAAAGTAGTGTGGTGGTTTTCCACGATGTAGAACTTTGGTGGGAGAATTTGAAAGGTGGCTCGGAAGTAATTGACCGATTTGATGAACTGATAGATGAGCATTCCGATAAATGCCTGATGATTCTGAACATGAATCAGTTTACTTATCAATACTTCCAAAAATTGGGAAAATTCGATGGCGATTTCATGGAAATTATCACTTGTTTGCCAATGGGCGCAAGAGCTTTGAAAGACATTATCATGCTTCGCCACAAGTCGAGCCATTTGCGCTTCCGATTTGAGGGCAAGCTAGAAAACGAACTGACCGATTGGGAAATGGCAGGCTTGTTTACCAAGTATTTCAGAGAAACCCGTGGAAATATTGGCTTTGCCTTACAAGAATGGCTTAGCAATATTGATGTGATTGAGAAAAGTGAAATCACAATTCATGAGCCAAAAAACACAGATTCGGATGTATTGAAAAGACTCCCACAGAAATGGTTCGATGCGGTGGAACATTTCATTCTCCACAAGAAAATGTTGCCTTCCAAATTTGCCCGACTCAACAAGTTGGGGCAAGAGGAAGCTGACCATTTCATTAAATCCATGTTGCGCTCTCAGCTAATTGTAGAGCAAAATGGTGTGTTGGAAATCAATCGCTATTTCATGCCTTATCTTATCAAAGAGTTTGAAACGGAAATTGGCGATGAACCTTGGGAAGAACATGGAGACACGGAAGTGATTTCCATCAAAAAGAATGGAGCTGTCAAAAAAGACCATTCAGCAGTAGTGAAAAGACCAGGCTTTCGGGAGAGAGTAAAAGCTTGGGTTGGGAGAGGATAGTCCAAAGTCATCAGTCCAAAGCCCGAAGGTATTCTTTGGAGAAAAGAGAAAAGAATATTTGGTAGTGTGAAATAAAAATC
>JBLIFI010000130.1:0-10242 GCA_047633715.1 Flammeovirgaceae bacterium | reverse complement strand
TTGTCTGACAATTTATGTGATTCAAGGTGTTACGTGAGACATGCAACGAGGAAAACTATATTTGATTGGCTAGAAACCAGGTTCTTTAATCGAGTAATTTCGACTTCCACAAAATTTGTCAGAGAACCAAAAAAACATACTACGAAACATGAATTTGAATTCAAAATAGGGTAGTGTGAAACAGGTAATGCTATGCCTATTAAGAAAGGCACAAGTGGACACTTGCGCTATGTTGTTTTTGTGATTTCGCATTACTTGTCTACAATCGCCCAAAATAGATACGCTCCTTTACTTCTAACTTTCGACCAAAGATTTTGGGCTTTTTCAAAATCCTTTGCAAGAGTTGATGGAAATTCTTACATTTCACTCTGAAACGTATTTTGTTTATCTTCAAATGTTTTTTGTGGCGTTCTCAAGTAAAATTTTGATAAGCCAGGTTTAATTCAAACAATTTTCAATATTCTAAATCATATCCCACTCACTAAAATAAATGGCACAGCTACTCAAACTTGGTTATACAGACAAAGGAAACAAACCCTCAGATTTGGATGAATATTTCGGCTGGTATCATTTCGGATTGCCCTTGCCCAAGATGTTGCGTGCCGAACGAGTGGGGGAGTTCAAAGGGTTCAAAGAAATTAATGGAACGCATGTAAAGGAAGTCCAAGAGTTTTTCAGAGAGGTGGGGTTCTATCCGCAAGGAGACCTTGATGGGATTTACGGTTACAGAACGCTGTCTGCGGCTCGGCTTTTCCAAGAATATGTGCGGAATGTGGAAGGGAATAAAGATATTGGCAAGCCTGATGGTGTGATTGGTGGAAACACATACAGACACATTGAGCGATGGACTACCGAAGGAATTAAGGCAGATTGGACGGATATTTCCATGCACGACCCTTCGGACGAGTATATGAAATGGATAAACATGCTCAACAAAATTCAGGCAAAATATACCTACAAGCCTACCAAAATTCTCGAAATGGTGAACAACTATGAGGGAGAGTCTGATACTAAAAAAGTAGCTGATTGGGATTTCCACCCGAAACATATTCATTTGCTTGGAGTGAGAAGAAAAGAGTGGGAGAAAACAGGAAAGCGGGCAAATGATGATGTTTTCATTCTGTTAATAAACGGAATGGTTTTCAAATTTTATGGCTCCACAGACCCTAGTCAAAGCATGGCCTCTCGCCCAGATGAACCTTTCTTGGTACATGGACAACACGATTATGGATTCGGCTGGCACAAATTAGGTCGTGGTGGCAGAAAAGCCTACCGTGCTTTCCGACCAGCCAAACATGGTGTTCTGATTTTCAGAGACATCAATAATGATAATTCATTTACAGACGCTGATACTGCAAAAGGAATGGAGCCTAACAGAACTATAAATATCCATTGGACAGGACACGGAACGAGCGTTTGGTCGGCTGGTTGCCAAGTGATTTGCGGGAAAGCTTACATTAACCATCGTGGAAAAAAGATTGATTGCACACCTTATTCTTCGCCTGGCTATCAGGCTTTAGGAGATAAAACCAAAGGAGCTTATAATGTGATTGCCGACTTGATATCCGTTTTTGCAGAACCAGATGCACATGTAGCTAAATACACGCTTCTTTATGAGGAAGATTTGGCAACTGACCCTTTGATTGGAGGCGATTATGCTAAAAATGTGTTGGATTTACTACTGGAAAAATAAATCGGTTTTAAATTTCCGATTTGAATTCAAGTTATTTTATTATTATAATAATAATCCTATTTGAAGTTTCTGATATCCAAAAGAGAATACAATAAATTTGTTTTCCAACAGAAATAGCCATTTGCATTTGTTAATGCTGTGGCTACTTTTATAATTTGAGTTGAAGTTTATTGATTTTGATTTGCTAATGCATGATTTCACAACTTCAAGATTAGAAAAGTGGGAGTCCAGAAACCACACTAAAAACACGGGGCGAACCTGAAAAGCCTTATGAGTAGGGAAACTAAACTAAACTAACAATGATTGAAAATGCTTTACACGTAGTAAGAGACAACTTTGCAAACTTTGAAGGCAGGGCTAGAAGAAAAGAATACTGGATGTTTTATCTTTTCAATATCCTTGTTTATATAGTTCTCGGTGGATTAGGAGCTGCACTGGAGTCATCACTTTTCATGGGACTTGTAGGTCTTTTTGCCTTGGTAGTATTAGTTCCATCCATAGCAGTAGGTGTTAGAAGGATGCATGATATTGGAAAAAGTGGCTGGTATTTAATGGTTACTTTTATTCCATTAGTTGGTACTATTTGGTTACTAGTTCTTTTAGTTACCGAAGGTGAAATTGGAGAAAATATTTATGGAGAAGACCCTAAAGCTTTAGAGGCAAACTTCTAAATTAGATTAAAAAAGGCTTTTGAATAAAAAGTCTTTTTTAATCTAATTTAGTTTCTGTACTTTCAGTAATTATTGAAATTTAGTGTATTATTGCTTGAAATTATATCATGTTGAGTAAATGACTATGGAAAATTCAGAGAAGAAAATTATAATTCCTGGTGGTTCTGGTTTTTTGGGAATGGCTTTGGCAAAACATTTTGTTGCTCAAAACTACAGAGTGATTGTTTTGAGTAGAAGCGAGAAGCAATCCGTAAATGGGATTGAATTTGCCCAATGGGATGGAAAAAACTTGGGAAGTTGGAGCGAACTTTTTGAGAATGCAGAAGCTATTATCAACATGGCGGGCAGAACGGTAGATTGCCGCTATACGGAGCAAAACAAAGCGCAAATTCTCAATTCCCGAATAGATTCTACCAAAATTGTTGGTAAAGCGATTCAGCAATGTCAAAATCCTCCGAAAGTTTGGCTGAATTCTAGTTCTGCGACCATTTATAAAGGCACAAAAGGAAAAGGGCAAACTGAAAGTGAAGGAGAAATTGGAGATGATTTCTCCATGAATATTTGCAAAGCGTGGGAGAAGGCTTTCTTTGAGCTAGAATTGCCAAACACGAGGCGAGTTGCCATGCGCACTTCCATAGTTTTGGGAAAAGAAGGCGATGCCACAAAAATCCTCATGAAGTTGGCAAAGTTCGGGCTTGGTGGAAAGCAAGGAAGTGGAGAGCAATTTTTCAGCTGGCTTCATATTAACGATTTCATAGAAATTACAGATTCCATTTTGAGAAATCCTCAATTAGAAGGCGTTGTGAATTGTGTTGCGCCAAACCCCGTAACCAACTCCCAGCAAATGGAAATTATCAGAAAAGCGGTTGGAGTTCCCTTTGGTTTGCCTTCTACGGAATGGATGCTGGAGATTGGAGCTTTCTTTTTGGGAACAGAAACTGAATTGGTTCTGAAAAGCCGAAAGGTATTTCCTGAGAAACTGCTCAATACTGGCTATCAATTTGAATATGAGAAATTGGAGAATGCAATGGCGGAAATAGTGAGCTGATTCTTTTGAGAAAGGTGAGCTGTTAGTGTGTAATGCCGCTTTTGGATATTTCGGCAAAAGCGGATGCTTGCGCTATGAGCCAAAAAACTAATGACTTTGGACTCACGACTTTGGACTCACGACTTTAGACTATTTCCTCAGCCAAATCGCCTTCATTTTCTGTTGCCTTTCATTCAGTTTCTTAATTGGTTCAATTACATGGAGTACGGGAACTTCCTCGGCAATCAATCGGGCTTTCAGAACTTTCTCTTTGGGAATTCCCTTCTTGTTCTTTCGCAATACTCTCACACGGAATTTTTTGCCCGATTTAGCAGTTTGCTGAAAGTTGGTAAGTACGGAAATAGCTTTTTCCATGCTGTCAATTTCCTCTTTGTCAATAGATAGAATTACATCATTCACTTTGTAGCCCAGCCTTTTGCCAAATTTATTCATGCCTTCTATGCTTCTGACAACCAATTTTTTGCCTTTATCAATTCCCAAAGCCACATTTCCCATGGTTATTCTTTTTTCCTTTTTCTCTTTGGAATAGTTATAGCCAACTACCCGAAATAGCTTTTCGAGTGGGAGAGGCTTTGTGCCTCCTACATGTTTTCTCAAGAATTCCGCTATATCTTTCTGACCAGTAATTTCTTGGATTTCCCCAAACAAGACATTGTCTTTGAATGGATTGTTTTTTCCGTATTTCTTCGCTAAATCATCTAATAAATCTGTCAATCGATATTCGCCATCAGTCAAATCCATCAGAAGTAAATCTAAAGACAATCCAATCAAAGCCCCTTTTTCATACACATTTCCATATTCATCAATGTGTTTATCTAGGCATTTTAGGCTCAATTCAGTAAAGGAAATATCTTGTCGGTAATCATCGGCAAATTTGAGTTTGTCTTGCAGTACAAGAATATATTCCTCTTCCGAAATCAAACCATATTGAGCTTGCATTAAACCTGAAAAATATTCTACCACGCCTTCATAAAGCCAAAGGTGCTTTGACATTTTAGGGTTGCTGAAATTAAAATTATGAATTTCGGTGGAGTGGATATTAAGTGGTGTGATGATATGAAAGAATTCGTGGGCGGCAACATCTCTGATTTCCTGTGCCAATTCTTTCAGTAAAATCTCCTCATCGGGCATTTCTGGCAAAAAATAGAGTGAGGAATAGGAATGTTCCAATGCGCCTTGGTAGCCCGAACCTTCCAAGCCTTCGGTCAAGTAAATTAAGAAAGCATATTTCTTGATTGGAAAACTTCCTCCCAGAAAAGATTTTTGTGCTTCGAGTAATTCACTAATGTTTTTGGCAACAAACTTTGAACTAACTGTTTTATTAGGCGAATAAACGGAAATCAGAATCTCTGCTCCTCCAATCAGTAATTTTGCGGTGTCTGGAATGGTGTAAAGAATAGGCGCATCTGCTAACTCATGATAATTAGGCATTTTAAAAAAGTCGGTGGAGTCATTTGTTGCCTTCAAATCCATAGAAGTTGCTCCAAAAAATCCAACAGGCTTTTTAATTTCCAACTCATAAGCCAAATCTTCCATTCCATTGAAATAGCCAAAAAAACCGTAGTTATTTAGTACAAAAGCCTTATTTGCCTCAATATTTGTTCCCGCAGGCTCAAAAACAAAATTGTCATTTTCCGAATCCCACGTGTCATCTACCAAATAAGTGATACGATAGAGTCGGGAAGCATTTTTTATTTTCCAACCATTCTCTCCTGTTTTGTCAGATGTCAATAGATTACCTGCTTGGTCAAATGCCTTGAACCCTCGCACAAACCTGCCGAAATCATAAACTGTGTAAGTGCCAGGGACTATTTTGGGCAAATAATAAGTAATGTTTTCAGACTTTATGGTCGGAGTGATTAACTCCACTTTCAGTCTGTCATCTTTCACATCTCGTAAATCGAGCTTGAAACGATAAGTAGCTTGCCCAAATGCGAAGGCTGGAGCGAGGAATAACAAAAACGGAATTAGTGATTTAATAAAGTACATATCAATAATCTTTCGGGCTTGCCTAGAATGGAGCTTCAATTTTTTATCTTTGTAGGTTCATAGGGAATTTGGTAGAAATCAATTGTTTTCTAATAATGATGCTAGCTAAGGAACGGAAATTAAATAAAATGCTGCTTTCTCTTGTTTATTTTTTGGCTATTCTTCGTTAAAAAAGTGTGCCGTAGCGGTGCTATACCAAACTTTTTTGCCTAAACTAGCCTCAAAAATAAACTGCGACAAAACACGCATTTATTTATTCCCCGTTCCTAATACTTATAATGCGGTTTAATTTACTTGTTCATTATTACCCCAATTCCTCAACGCCCGAATTATCTTCGTGGTGTTTCACAACAATTATAAATTCAAAGTCTCCACAAATATGCGCAAAATAGTTTTTCTAACCATCATTTGCTTGGCAACATTCACTTTGCCCACACTTGCACAGAACGAGTTCATTGAAAACAAAAACCAATGGGACGAGCGAGTTCTTTTTCGAGCCAACTTGCCGAGTGCAAGTTTTCTTTTTTTGGAGCAAACTGCTATGACTTATTTGTTATATGATCCTGCGACACTTCCGCAACACCCGAATGGGAATGAAGGGAGTTCTACTTTGAAATCGGGCAACTCTTTAAATTCTGTGCCTGAACCAATTGCTGTAAAAGGGCATGTGGTTCGGGTGGAGTTTGAAGGCGCAAACTTGAATAGTGAATTCCAAACAGCGAAACCTACTTCTGGGCATTCCAACTTTCTGCTAGGAAATGACCCGAGCAAATGGGGAAAAAAAGCAAAGGGCTATCAAGAAGTTGTTTATTCGGAAATTTACGATAAGGTAGATTTGAAATTTCTCCAACAAGAAAATACGCTCAAATATGAATTTAGAGTAAAACCACAAGGAAACCCCCAACAAATCAGTTTGGCTTACGATGGGCAAGACGAAATGTATTTGCATAATGGAAATCTCTACATCAAAACTTCGGTGGGGGTTATTCAAGAAATGCGTCCTTATTCTTACCAAATAATTGATGGCTTGGAGTTGGAGGTAGAATCGGCTTTTAAGTTAGAAGGCAATCGGGTTACATTCTTATTGCCTGATGGCTATGACAAAAAGTATGAACTTATAATTGATCCAACTTTAATCTTCTCAACCTATTCTGGCTCAACACAAGACAATTGGGGCTTTACCGCCACGCCAGATAACGAAGGGAATTTCTATGCAGGTGGAATGACTTTTCAGACTGGAACAGGTTTCCCTATTACTACTGGTGCATTTCAAGAGCTTCCATCTGATAGTTTGACGACTTCGGTCACAGATATTGCCATTATCAAATATAATCAATTAGGTACAGTCATTGAATATGCGACTTATCTGGGCGGAACAGAAATGGACTTGCCTCATAGTCTGATTGTCAATTCTCAAAACCAGCTGGTCATTATCGGCTCAACAGGATCCGCAGATTTTCCTACTTTGCCAAGTTCTTATGACAATAATTTTGAAGGTGGAACGCTTAGGTTTCCCTTTGGAAGCTTCAGTCTGCCCTACAGTAATGGAAGTGATATGTTTTTGGCAATTTTGAGTGAAGATGGTTCTACATTGGTTGGTTCAACCTACTTTGGAGGTACAGAGAATGACGGACTGAATGATTCTCAAAACAGCATACTTAATAAAAACTATGGAGATGTGTTTCGAGGAGATTTAGTTTTGGATGTTGATGACAATATCTACATCTGTTCAGTTACCGAGTCAGATGGTTTAGCAACTTTCGGAAGCTTTCAGAGTGATTTAAAAGGAGATTTAGATGGAATAGTGGCAAAATTCAATCCATTGCTTACAAATATGGAATGGGCAACTTACCTAGGTGGTGATGGAATTGATGCAACGTATGGAATTACCATCAATAATAGTAAACAAGCCATTGTAGTTGGAGGAACAAACAGTACGAACTTCCCAACTACAGCTGGAGTGTTAAACCCAAACTATTTGGGGGGAAATACGGACGGATTTATTTCTGTCTTATCTGTGGATGGCAGAAACTTGATTGCTTCTTCTTTTTTGGGTACTGGTGAGTACGACCAAGCATATTTGGTAGATATAGATAAAAATTCTGCTGGGATTGGAGTGTTTGGGCAAACTGAAGGAAAATATTTGGTGTCAGACGATGTGTTCAGCAACCCGAATAGCGGACAGTTTATCCACAAGATTTCCGAAGATTTAACCACAACAATAGCTTCTACGGTTTATGGTTCAGGCAACAATTCTTCTACCGATGTGAGAATAAATATTCGTCCAACTGCATTTCAGTTTAGCGACTGTGGGTTTATTTATGCGGGAGGTTGGGGTGGTTCAACAAACTCTGGATTTGCGGGAGGGACAACTACAGGAATGCCAACTAGTGCAAATCCGATTAGAAGTACTACCGATGGCTCTGATTTTCATTATATTGTTCTTTCCGAAAACTTCGAAAGTATACTTTACGCCACTTATTTCGGCAGTACTTTTGGTGGGAGCGGAGCTCATGTAGATGGTGGTACAAATCGTTTTGATTCCCAAGGAGTTATCTATCAATCGGTTTGTTCTTGTGGAGGCTCAAGAGATGGCTTTCCAACAACTGCGGGCGTAGTTTCAAATACCAATAATTCACCGATTTCCAATGGCTCAATCCGATGTAACAACGCTTCTTTCAAGCTAGATTTAGGAAGTATCTTGGCAGCCATTTCTCCCACAATTGATTCTGCTGGAGTTCGCATTCCGCAAGATGAGGGCTGTGCGCCATTGGAGATTATTTTTCTGGATAGTGGAATTATTGGAGCTGATTTTCTTTGGCGTTTTGGTGATGGCGATTCACTTTTTCTTATTGAAAACCGTGAAGTGGAACACACCTACCAAAACCCTGGAGAGTATTTCGTTACGCTAACAGTTACCGACTCGCTCACTTGCCAGCAGAGCACTTTCGCAGTTGATACCATCACGGTTTTCCCTGCAGACTTTTCTGCCATGGGAGATGCGAGTTTATGCGTAAGCGAGTCTGCTCAACTTTCAGCTTCGGGTGGAGATTCCTACACTTGGTCGCCTAGCTTAGGATTAACAGATTCTACCATCTCCAACCCAATTGCCACTCCAGATACAACAACCAACTACACTATTTTAGTGCAAACTGACAAAGGTTGTGAAGAGACTTTCGATATTCGTGTACAAGTAAATCCTGTCAATGCCAAGTTCGATACTACTTTCACAGAAGCATGTGCTAGATTTCCAAATTTAAGAGTAATTACAGAAAGCCAATCTATAAGCCAGACTTATACATGGACTCTGAATGGAAATCCATATAATCCACCGAATAACAATGATTTTGAGGTGGACTTACCTGCTGAAGGGAATTATATTCTTATTTTGGAAATGGAAAATAATGGTTGCACCGATTCCGATACTGTTAATTTTGATGTGAAAGCCTTCGATGCAAACCCATTTTTTGGCAATTTCAAAATCTCTGAAGACCAAGAAATTTGCTTGGGCGATACCGTAGAACTTTTTGCGGGCGGTGGAGTCAATTATCAATGGCTTCCTACAATAAATTTATCTTCCGCTACAGATTCTATTATCGATGCCTTCCCGACAGAAACCACAAAATACAAGGTGCGTATTTCTAGCGAACGAGCCGCTTGTTTTGTAGATGATTCTGTAACTATTACCGTCTCAGTCAAACCAGAATTGGCAATAGATTATAAAACTAAAGATGTAGAGTGTGGCGCATTTCCTCAATTCATTTTTGAGAATAACTCCACCAATGCCACTAATTACAGTTGGGTTTTCAGTACAGGGCAAATCTTCTCTAGCGAACAAATAGGGACATTTATTCCAGACCAAGAGGGAAATCTTACTGTAACTCTCCAATCCAATAACTCTATTTGTGCCGATTCTATTGGCTTAGTAATTCCGATAAATCGAATTGGTTTGCCACCAAATGCTTTCTCACCAAATGGGGATGGAGTAAACGAAACTTTTGAGATTACGAATATCCAACAAGGTTGGCAATTGGAGATTTATAACCGATGGGGAAAGACTGTTCTGAAAACTGACAATTACAAAAATGATTGGGTTGGAGGTGATAATGGCGGAGAGGTTTTCTACTATTTGCTCACTTCACCTGAAGGGAATTCATGTAGGGGAACAATTCATGTGTTGAAGTGATATGGTCTATTTCTGAAAAATCAATCAGCTATCTAAACAAAACCAACCAAGCAAATTCTGATTTGCTTGGTTGGTTTTGTTGTCTTTTCATAAAAACGGGATATTATATTTATGAAATATTTTTTGATACTACTCTTTTTTTTCTCATTCAGCAAGGTGTACCCACAAAACCCATTCTATTTAGGTGGAATCCAAATTAATGAGCCTGACCATAAAGAATGGACAAGTAAATTGAAAAAAGTGGGAATGAATACAGTTTCCATCACAGTTTATGCTCGAAATGGTATTTGGGACAGTACAGAATTATGGTGGACAAACAAAGAGCATTTTGTAGTGAAAGAAATAGAAACTGCCAAACAGGCGGGAATGAGAGTAGTCTTAATTCCCAGAGTATTGTTAGATCATTATTACGGTAAAAATAAGTTCTTATGGCATGGAATGATTATGCCAAAATCAGGTAATGAACTTGCCGAATGGTTTCAAGCTTATGAAGAATACATTTTGTATTGGGCGGAAATTGCCGAAAGATATAAGGTAGATGTTTTCGCTATCGGAAGTGAAATGCGGGTTTTGAGTGCCACCAAACCAGTAGAAGAATTACCTGAGTTAGAAAGATTCCACCTCGATACTGTTGAACAAGCAACTTATATTAGCG
>JBLIFI010000129.1:0-10317 GCA_047633715.1 Flammeovirgaceae bacterium | reverse complement strand
CTTCGCATTTCAAAGCCTTTTTTATCGAAAGGTAAGTTTTGGATTGCATAGCGTTCGGTAGTAAAAGTGAGCTGAGGTTTGTCTTTTCGCTTTTCGTAATGTAGAATTTCCGACTTGTGGAGGAAATCAAGTTGCTGAACAATCAGCTTTTCAGTCAGCCGAATGTGTTGTGCCAACTGCTTTTCGGAAATGGAAACGAGGTTGTTGAAAAGTGAACCCCCATAAGCTCTCAGAACCAATTTAATAAGCGGATCTAAATGTTCGTGGGCAATTTGGAATTGGTAGAGTTGTTCCTTCTGCACCAAAAACATGAGTTTAGAAGGATTGTAATAAGATTGGTTCAACTGGATAAACCCTTGCTCTTCTAACCTTTTGAGTGAGTGATAGGCAACCGAATAATCCAATTCGTACGTTTTGGCAAATCGCTCTAAATCAAAATCATAAGTAGCGAGGAGATTGCTCCCAACGGCAATTTTGTAGAAGTTGGCAAGGCTTTGGTAAACCCGCTTTATTTCCTCAATACTTGGGTAAGAAGTCCGCACACGCTTCTGCAAATCCTCAATATCCAACTTGCTGAAAAGCACGGTGGCAAATGCCAATCTCTCGTCTCTCCCTGCTCTGCCAGCCTCTTGGTAATAGGCTTCTAAGGTTA
This sequence comes from Flammeovirgaceae bacterium, assembly GCA_047633715.1. Classification (GTDB taxonomy): domain Bacteria; phylum Bacteroidota; class Bacteroidia; order Cytophagales; family Flammeovirgaceae; genus JBLIFI01. The sequence goes on along the minus strand of JBLIFI010000129.1, from coordinate 9,665 downwards.
CGGGTAAATCTAAATGAACCACCATGCGCACATCGGGCTTGTCAATTCCCATTCCGAAAGCATTGGTGGAGACAATGACTCGAGTTCTATTCTGAATCCAATCATCTTGTTTTTTTGCTCGGATTTCATTGCTCAAACCTGCGTGATAGAAATCTGCATTGATTTGATTTTTCTGCAAGTATTCGGCAATTTCTCTCGTCCTCCTTCGGCTTCGGACATACACAATTCCCGTTCCTGCCACTTTTCGGAAAATATCTACCACTTTCACTTCCTTGCTTTCTTCGTATTTCACAGAATAGGAAAGGTTGGCTCTGGCAAAGCTTTTCTGAAATACATTTGGATTTTTAAACTCCAACTTCTCCTGAATATCTTCCTTTACCTCTTCCGTGGCAGTTGCTGTGAGTGCAATACAAGGAATTTGCGGAATCAACTCCCGAAATTGAGCAATCTCCAAATAAGGCGGACGAAAATCGTAACCCCATTGTGAAATACAATGTGCTTCGTCAATCGCCAATAAACTAATTTGCATTTGCATTGCCCGAGCCAAGAAAAGTTCGGTTTTAAGTCTTTCGGGGGAAACATAGAGGAACTTGACATTGCCGAATTTGCAATTGTCTAGCGTGATGTCAATTTCTCGTTTACTCATGCCCGAGTAGATGGCAACTGCCGAAATTCCTCGCCTTTTCAGTTGTCCCACTTGGTCTTTCATCAGAGCAATAAGTGGGGAAATGACTAAGCAAATTCCCTCACGAGCCATGGCAGGTATTTGGAAACAGATAGATTTCCCTCCTCCTGTGGGCAATAAAGCCAATGTATCAGTTCCGCCTAAAACAGAGTGAATGATTTCCTCCTGCAATGGGCGGAAGGAATCATAACCCCAATATTGTTTCAGTATTTCGTGGATGGTGGGAATATTGTGAAGAAGTTAGTGAAAGAATGAAATTACAAAGTCCCAATCACCTCTTTCAGCTCTTTGGCGGCCTTCTCGCACTCTTGGGAAATTTTTTCTACCAAAGTAGGAACTAACTCTAAATCTTGAGTGAATTTAGTACAACGTTCCAATTCCAACACATCCTTTCTTAAGTATTCCATTCCTACGAAGCTGGTAGAAGATTTTAAATCATGGGTAGCTTTGTAGGCTCTTTCCCAGTTTTCTTCAGCGACAGAGTCATTTAGTTCTTTCACTTCAGTAGGGATTTTCTCAGAAAATAGTTCTACCATTTCCCGTACAAAATCTTCGTCTCCATCGCTAAAAGTGCGTATATATTCTAAATCAATTACGTTCGCTGTGTTGTTTGGTTCTTCCATATTAGTAGTAAGTCGGTTTTCCAGTTGTATTGTTACTTTAAAGTTGTTTTTAAGCTACAAAAAATTAATATGCTTAACAAATACAAATAAAGTGAATTCACACAATAAAACTCACCTTGAATTCACAACAAAAGTAAACAAATCTTAATATGGCAACTTTTATCTTTTTAACATTGCATTCCTACTGTTTTATATTTTACGAAAGAATATCTAAAATTATAGATAGTAGCTTTGCAACTATATAAATCTGAAAACAAAAAACAACTCAATGAAATTTATAGTAGCTAAAAAAATCGCCCTTTCATTACTTATTACTTTCTCTCTTTTGAGTTGCGAAAAAGGTGCAAATGAGAAAGGGATGGATTTCTATCAAAATAAAAAGTACGAGGAAGCAATTACACAGTTTTCTGCTTATTTAGAAGCACACCCAGAAGATGCGGATACTTATTTTAATAGAGGCCGGGCTTACGAGCAAGAGAAAGATTATGAGAATGCTTTGAAAGACTACCAAAGTGCGATTAGTGCCAACCCAAACAAAGAAGAATTTTGGTTAAGCTCTGGAATTGCCAATTTCAAAATGAAAAAATTTAAAAGCACGATTTCTAACATGGAAGGACTGTTAAGTTTGCAAGAGAATAATGGCAAAGCAATGGTTTTGAAGGCTCGTGCTTATGCGCAGATAGGCAAAATCAAAGATGCCATGGAAACACTTAATGATGCTATCTCCAAAAGCAATAAAAATGGAGATGCTTATTTATACAGAGGGTTGATTCGTGCAAATGCCAACGATGTAAAAGCCTGTGATGATTTAGGTCAAGCAAAAAGGCTGAAAACTCCGAAAGCGATAGAGTTGATGAATAAGTATTGTGAATAATAAAAAAATCTGACAACTGTGTAAAAAAAGGTAGATTCTGAGAATTTAAAACTCTCAGAATCTACCTTTTTTATTTGAGATTTGTGTGCTAGTCTATCAATGGCGCACGGCTTCCTCCCATCATGCTATCTTCTGCCTGCTCTGCTTTGTATTTCTGTTTCAACACATCATCATATTGGTCGGCATAATTTCCGACTCTATGGAGTGTATTCATGATTTCACTTTCATCCAAATTCTCGGTTTCACGAATGTGTTTGAGCCAAATATTGTCTTTATAAACTGTGAAAGCCACACCAAATAAACGATCATTGGTTTGGAGCAATTCGTAAAAAAACTCTTCTTTCTTCTCGGCTGGCACTTTCATTACAGGAGACATCACTTGGAAATAAGAACGTTTTTCTCGTTCGATGTACCAAATATCTACCCAAACCTGTACTGAGCCTTTCTTCAATGTCCAGCTTCCAGGGTTTTTTCCTCTGCATTTTAGTGGGTCAACACCCAAATTTGAAATACTTCTTTCTATAATAGAGTAAAATTGATTTAGATTTTCCATGTAAGCCGGTTTTTGATTCTTTTCAGACGAAGCCTGTTATACGGTTAAAAAGATAAAAATAGAATTTTTTTTCAAAGGAGCGCAAATACGAATCAATTTTTAATCAAAAAAGCGGTTTTTGTCTCCCATAATGGTTATCAAAACAGAAAAACAGGCAATTCAATTCTCCATTTTTGTTGCAAATACTCGCACTTGAAACTTTTCACACAAATGGCATTCTCTATCTTTTGGTTTGATTTCACTTCTCAATGTCCTTAATTGTTAATCCGACTGCCCAAATTCCCTCTATTTTTTCTTCTCTCATATATTGCTTGATAGAAAATTTGTATTTGCCCGATTCAGGAAATTGGAAATTTTTCAATAACAAAATCTGGTTGTCGAATAGACTTTCCCCTGTGCCAATTGGTGCGCCCGTGGTAGGGTCCATCAGGTTTGCTTCGTGCATATTCGAGCGGAGGATTTTTCCATTTGGGTCGGTCAATTCGTATTTTACATATAAGTTGTAGAACGGATAGGAAACATCATTTCTGATATTATAAAACAAGTTGACAGGCTTGGAAGCATTCTCGATTTCAAATTCAAAATCAATCAGAGAGTTCAGTTCCCAATTTCCATCATCTAAATCCGCATACTGATTGTAAATGGCTTTTTCTTGGCAAGAGGCAAATAGAAAAACTAAGGAAAGAACTGTCAGGGATTTTCTCGCAGAAAAGAGAAAATAAAAAGGAGAAATGAGAAAGGAAATCATATGTTTTTTATTGATTAAGCGTTTTATGATATTCAGGTAAAGTATTTGAAATTTCAAACCTCATTCATCTGAGAATAATTCAGGTGAATGCAATGAAAATTCTTATGTTTAATTCTTGCAACTTAAGCCTATTGGATAACCATTATTATACCAATCTTCAGAAGATTCTGTTTTGTCATAATCCATTTGCAAATTTGCTTATTAATGTAGCCTTTGAAAAGGTTGGCGTGAGACACGCCAACAAGGACAGCTCTTTGATGCGTGTCTCACGCATCTTTTTATCAATCTGCGTAAATCCTATTAAATATAGTCATGTTTTAGTTTTTAACAATTTCATTTAGAGACAAGTGCAAAGGGTACGACCCTTTGCTAATAAATAGCACAACGTGCTTACAAATTCACAAAGCCAAATTATGCCAAGAAAATACGGACTTATCGGAAAAACACTCGGACATTCATTTTCCAAAAAATATTTTACAGAGAAATTCGGGAAAGAGAATGTTTCAAAATCTAGCTACGACTTATTTGAGTTGGCAACTATTTCTGAATTCCCAAAACTCTTATCTCGCCAAGTAGATTTGAGAGGATTGAATGTAACCATTCCCTACAAGCAGGAAATCATTCCTTATTTGACTGAGTTGAGTGAGATTGCCCAACGAATTGGTGCAGTAAATGTAATTAAGCTAGAGAAAAATGGAGGCTTGACTGGGCATAATTCTGATTATTTTGGATTCATGGAGTCTTTGCTGAATTTTATTGGCGAAAATCGGGATTTGAAAGCCTTGGTTCTAGGAACTGGCGGAGCTTCCAAGGCAGTTTGCGTGGCTCTGGAAGACTTGGGAATTGAATTTTCCACAGTTTCCCGAACTGCTTCAAAAACAGGTTTTACCTATTCGGAAATCACTTCAGAGGTTGTGGAATCCAACCAACTTATTATTAACACCACGCCTTTGGGAATGTACCCAAACACAGAAGAAGCACCACAACTTCCTTATTCGGCAGTTTCAGGAAAGCACTTCCTGTTTGATTTGGTGTATAATCCGACCGAAACAAGATTTATGAAGCTTGGCGAAGAATCGGGTGCAAAAGTGAAAAATGGATTGGAAATGCTCCATTTGCAAGCTGAAAAAGCATGGGAAATTTGGAACCAGTAACAAAATGAACTTGAAGCCGTTTGACAAAGCAAACAAATTCTATAAAAATGAAATTATTTAGAATATCTGTTGCCCTTTTAATGGTTGCCACACTTTTTACATTCAATAGTTGCGATGAGGTGGATGAGCTTACCAAATTCGATTTGGACTACAAATCATCATTTACAGTTTCTGCTAGCCCCATCTTGTTAAATGGGATTATAATTGCTACGCCAGATATTACTACCAATGCTGAAACTAGGTTCGAGAATAATAAGACTCGAAAGGATTTGGTAGAGTCAATCAAGCTGAAAAGTCTTGTTTTGGATATAGAAACGCCTTCAGGTGAAGATTTCAGCTTCTTAAAGTCTGTGAAATTATCTATTTCCGCTGATGGTCTGCCCGATAAGCAAATTGCTTCCAAATCAGATATTTCAGGTTCAGAAACAACACTTGAACTGATAATTGACAACGTAGAATTGAAGGATTATTTGCTGAAAGACAGCTTCTCAATAAAATCGGAAGTAACAACTGACAAAATAATTAGCGAAGACTATAAAATTGGAGTAAACACCGTTTTCCGTGTAGATGCTAAGATTTTGGGTGTGTAATTGTAAAAACAATAAAGATTTAAAGCCATTTCGTGTTTGTATAAACAGCGAAATGGCTTTTTTGTGGATTGCCGCCTTTGGTTTATTTCCACTTTCATTCTATATCTTTACCACTTCCAAATAGATGATTCCGAAAAATGATTTTTGAACAGCCCATAAAAAACATCAAACGCCTGCGTGAAATAATTCAGGTATTGGCAAAATATGGGTTTGAGGAGTTTGCTGTGCAAACTCCTATCAGAAAACTCGTGCCTGAGCAAACCCGTTTGGTCTGGACTCGGAAAGACCGTTCTATTTTCGAGTACACTCGTGAAGAGCGAATCCGAATGGCAATTGAGGAGATTGGAGGAACTTATGTAAAGCTCGCCCAATTGCTCAGCAACCGCCCCGATGTGGTTTCTGAGGTAATTATTGCCGAATTCCAAAAACTCCAGAGCCAAGCACAACCTTTCAAAACTGAAAAGGTAAAAGAAATTGTGGAAGCAGAATTAGGGCATCCGATTGAAAAAATGTTCAGCTTTTTTGACCCAATTCCACTTGGTTCAGCTTCTATTGGGCAAGTGCACAGGGCAAAACTGAATACTGGTGAAGAGGTGGTTATCAAAGTACAACGCCCAAACATCCGAGAGATGATTGAGGCAGATTTGGACATTCTGAAAATAATTGTCAGACGTGGAGAAGCTTACCTCGAAACTATCGGAATCAGTAATCCGATGGATGTAGTGAAGGCTTTCGAAAAAAGCATTTTGAAGGAACTAGATTTTTTGAACGAAGCCCGAAATTTGGAGCAGTTCAGAAGTGTCTATAAAAATGACTCCGATTTTGTAGTTCCCAAACCTTATAAAGGGATTTCCACAGAGCGAGTGCTCATTATGGAGTTTGTAAGTGGTTGTAAAATCACGGATGTCAAACGACTCAAAGAATGGGGACTTGACCCTAGAAAAATAGCTGAAAAAGGGCTGGATGTGTATTTGCGCCAAATTTTTGAGGAAGGTTATTTCCATGCTGACCCGCACCCTGGAAATGTTTTGGTGCGCTCAGATGGTAAAATTATTCTGATAGATTTCGGAATGGTAGGTAGGCTGATGCAACAAGATAAGTTTGCCTTGGCAGGAATTTTCCTCAGCATGGCGCAGCAGAATGCCCGTGGAATGGCTCTTAATTTCCGAAAACTTGCCATTGAAGGGGAGATTGAGAATATGACTGCGCTAGAGCAAGATTTGAATGAATTTATCAGCGATTTCTCTCGTTTGGATGTAGAGGAATTGAGCGTGGCAGCAATGTCGCAACGCTTGCAAGCAATCATTTTCAAATACAAGATTCGAGTACCTGGTTCTATATTTCTCATTCTCAGAGCCTTGGCTATTTTGGATGGAATTGGAAAAATTGTTCATCCAGAGTTTAATGCTTTTGACTATATCAAACCTTACGGTCTGAAAATTTTGAAAGAGCAGTTTTCTTTAGAGAATATTGGGGTGGAATTGTTCTATGCAGGCAACCAGTTTGCGAGTTTAATGTACACTTTGCCACTCGAACTGCGCTCTATTCTTAGGAAGATTCGGGACGGAAAAATCCTCATGCAAATTGAGCATCAGGGTTTTGATGTTTTCATGCGTAAGATAGATGTGGCTACAAATAAATTTGTGTTTGCCATCATTATTGCCGCTCTCACACTCTCTGGCTCAATCACTTTAACTTCAGATTTGGCAAAGGAATCTATCACGGGAATGCCCTACATCAGCCTTCTCCAGTTTATGATTGCCATTGCTTTATCGTTCGTGTTATTCGTCTCGCTGATGGGCTCAGATGAAGACCCTGATAAGAAGAAAAAGAAGAAACGAAATGATGATTCGTAAAAAGTAATGAAATAGTGTGAAACATGTAAGGTTGCTTGTGGATATTAAGGCACAAGCGGATGCTTGCGCTATGGCTTCATATCTATCATTACTTATGCGAAACTACCAGTAATAGATATGAGTAAGTAAACTCAAAATTATTCGTAGCCAGTTTTATTTACAGGCTCACAAATAAGTAAAAGAGATTAAATAAATGATTCCATAATGACGTAGTTAGTTTTCTTGTCAAGATTACGTAAAAAATTCAGCATAATGTATTATGGTTAATTTTTTAGGTGATTTTGACGAGTAAAATAGCAAGTCAAATGGGGTCAGTTATTTATAATCTTTTACTAAGCAGATTCAGTCACATTGCAAACATAAGATTCAATCCAAACCCAATTTCTTACAGTTAAATGAAAAACACTTTTTATTTCCTCGTCTTCGTATTTTTTGCTTTCTCATGCTCGAAAGTTCCTTCCCAAAAAACATCAAAATTTGATTACATATTCACGGTTTCTACCGAATATGGCGAGTTCCAACTGCTTCTTTTTGATGAAACTCCCAAACACAAAGAGAACTTCTTAAACCTTGTTCAGGCTGGATTTTATGATGGCACCACTTTCCACAGAGTATTAGAAAATTTCATGATTCAGGGTGGAGATCCCAACTCCAAATCAGATGGAAATGGGGAATTAGGATTGGGAAGTCCAGGCTACAATCTAGAAGCTGAAATTGTAAAGGAACTGAAACATGACAAGGGAATGATTGGAGCTGCTAGAATGCCCGATAACAATCCGACAAAAGAATCAAGCGGTTCGCAATTCTATATTGTAGAAGCTGAGAAAGGTGCGCATCATTTGGATGGGGAATACACGGTTTTTGGGCGGGTTTTTAGCGGAATGGAAGTGGTAGAAAAAATTGCCGACCAAAAAGTGAACCGAAAAGGACTTCCTTCAAAGCCCATTTATATGAGAATCAATTATGTAAAGTTGAAAAAGAAGAAGATTACGGAGGTTTATGGAGTTGATTATTGAGATTTTAGAATCTCATAATAAAACCACTTCACTAGGAAAGGACTTTGTGCTAATTATTCTTGTATCTCCACACTCACATGGAAAAGTGCATCGCCTTTATTGACAATTGCCGTGGTGTTCGTACAAACAATATGACAATCGAACGGAGCAAGAATTTTCTTCTCGAAATCTCCATAAGAATCGGTAATAACCGCCAACACTTCTTTTTTCTTTACGCTTGCGCCATTCTTTACTTTCAATCGGAGCATTCCAGAAAAAAGCGCACGGATCCATTTCGATTTTGTAACACAAATTGTTTCCTTCTTTTCAACTTCTCCATCTCGCAATCCTAAATGTCTCATCACATTCAATGCACCTGACAGTCCGCATTGAATCACTTCTTCATCTAAGTGATTCGATTTTCCACCCTCGAAGAGCAACACTTTTTTGCCCATTTTGGTAAGTGTTTCTCTCACAGATTTGGAAATACAACCTGAGTGAATGGTAAATGGCGCACCAAATACTTTCGCAAGTTCAAATGCCTTTTCATCTCCAAAAGGGCAACGGATTTGGGCAATATTATCTCGCTCGCCTCCACCTGTATGGAAATCAATTACATAATCTACCAAAGGAGCAATTTCTTTGGTAAACTTGTAGGCAAACTGGCTCGCTAAAGAACCGCCAAGCGAGCCTGGAAAAACTCGGTTCAAATCTCGCCCATCAGGAAACTCCCTAGAAAGATTTAAGTAGCCAAACACATTGAAAACGGGAATGCAAATAATCGTTCCCTTTTTAGGATGATGATAGCCTTTATTGATAATATCACGCACAATTGCCACTCCATTTATCTCGTCTCCATGAACTCCACCCATCAACAAAAGTGTTGGACCAGGCTCTTCGGCACGTTCTACAATAATTGGAATTTTAAGCGTATTTCTCGTGTGGAGCTTGGCAACTTCTAACTCCAAAAAGGCACTTTCTCCCAAAGGGACTTTCCTGCCTAATATTTCAAAAACTTTTCCTGGCATCGTTTGGTAATGAGTAGTGAGTATAAAAAATTGGATTTCATCAGCTTAAACTGATGAAATCTAATTGATTTGAATGTTGATTTTTTTTTAAAAATCGCACATCGTAATTCGTACATCAAATAATCATTTAATCTACATTACGTTCAATATACCTGATAATTTCTCTAGCAATATCTTTATTAGTTGCCGCTTCAATTCCCTCTAAACCGGGTGAGGAATTCACTTCCAATACCAATGGCCCTTTTGAAGATTGCAACATATCAACTCCAGCCACACCTAAACCCATTGCTCTGGCCGCTTTCAAGGCAGTAGTTTCTTCCTCATCAGAAAGTTCAATAATGTTAGCACTTCCGCCACGGTGCAAGTTCGAGCGAAATTCGCCCTCTTTGCCTTGTCTTTTCATAGCACCAACTACCACTCCATCTACTACAAAAGCACGAATATCTGCGCCACCAGCTTCTTTAATAAATTCTTGTGCTATCACTCTGGCTTTCAGTCCATTAAAAGCTTCCAGAATAGAGGTTGCTGCATTTTTCGTTTCAGCTAAAACTACTCCTAG
>JBLIFI010000128.1:0-10419 GCA_047633715.1 Flammeovirgaceae bacterium | reverse complement strand
AGCTCAAAAAACGCTGACGATTTAATAATTATCACTAAAACAACTACAGTAACCCTTATCATTTACTGCGCTATATTCCCTCATACCAAACCCGATAAACCGCATTGGCATAATCATCGGAAATGAGAATTGAACCATCTTCCAATGGCTGAATATCTACAGGTCTTCCCCACGCTTTTTCGCCTTCGAGCCAACCTGTGGCAAATTCCTCGTAACCGACCACTTTGTTTCCTTCCAGAAAAGCAACCATAATTTTATAGCCAACTTTAGAAGAGCGATTCCATGAGCCATGTTGAGCAATGAAAATGGCGTTTTTATATTTCTTGGGGAACGTATTTCCCGTATAGAATCTCATTCCCAAAGCAGCAACATGTGCTCCCAGTTTTTGGCTTGGAGGAGCGAACTCATTGCAATTTCTCTGTTTGCCAAACTCTGGGTCTGGCGTGTCTCCTTGGTGGCAGAAAGGGAAACCGAAGTGCATTCCCGCTTTCGGAGCATGATTCAACTCATCGGAAGGCAAATCATCGCCCATCATATCTCTTCCATTGTCGGTAAACCAAAGCTCTTTCGTTTCAGGATGCCAGTCGAAACCAACAGAGTTACGAACTCCTTTTGCAAAAACTTCTAAATCTGAGCCATCAGGATTCATTCGGGTAATGCTCGAATAAATTTTATTGTTTTTCAAGCAAACATTGCAAGGTGCGCCTACGGGGACATAAAGCTTGTCATCAGGACTGAAAGCAATGAATTTCCAACCATGATGGAAGTCGGAAGGGAATTCTGAATTAATGATTTCAGGTTTGGGTGGAGTTTTCAAGTTGGCTTCAATGTCAGCAAACCTCAAAATTCTGCTAACTTCTGCCACATATAAATCTCCTTTTCGGAAAGCGACTCCATTGGGCATTTCCAAACCTTTGGCAATCACAAACTTGTTTTCTGCTACGCCATCTTTATCCAAATCTTGCAATCCAAAAACCTTATTTCCTTGTCTATTCCCAACAAAAACCGTTTTCTCTCCCAAAGCCAGAGAGCGAGCATTATCCACATTCTCGGCAAAAATGTTTATTTTAAATCCTTTGGGTAATTTGATTCTATCAATTGGCAAACTGCCTTTGTATTCTTTCTGGTTGGAGACAGTAGTAGCTTGTATTTGTTCAGGTTTAGGTTCTTTTTTCTGGCTGGATTTTTCTTCATTCGCTTGCGTACAGCTAAATCCAACCAAAACGAAAAAGAGAAGAAAAGCTTTTGGGAACTTCATGAGTTTTGAGTCTTTTGGAGATTGAAGCATACTAAAATGAGTTTGTTCGGTAGTTTTGTACTCAAATATACAGAACCTGTTAGCAAGCAGTAGATTCTTCATTTTAAATTTGCTATTTTACTATTCTACCAACTTACTATTTGAACCGTGGCAATCATCAGCAAAAAGAAAATACCTTTTAAAATTAGCGATGTGCTGATGGCTTATATTGAGAAATACAATCGGTATTCTGTCATTCCAATCCATTATTCGGATTTGCAACGCTATGAGAATGAAATTGCCCTTTACGATTCTCGTGGAGAAGATACGCTTTGGAAAACGGTTTTCTATGCCCAAAGCGATATGCAACATATTTATGAATCGCTCAAAAAAATCTATGCTTTGCTGAAAGCCGATGGCGATATGAGCGTGATGGAGCATTTATATGTGGATAGAGTGGATTTGTGTGTGTATGGGAACACACAACCTTTCCGTGTGCGAATTGTGAACCGAATCAATGATAATTTCGATTACTTCTACATAAAAGTTGCCGATGCTTCACGAGTTTATGGGCTGGAGTTGGAAGATATGCTTTCCCCAAATCGGGTAAATTATTTTGTGCATGAACAAACATTGATTGAAGAGCATATTGCGGGAATTCCTGGTGACCAATTCATGAATTTCTACATGGATTCGCACAATTTCAATAACATTCGTTTAGCAAAAGAGTTTGTGAAGTTCAATGAACGCTGTTTTGTCAGGCTTCTGGGCGATATGCATTCCAGCAATTTTGTGGTGGACATCACGCCAGATTTTGAGGAAATCCATTATCGGATTCGGGCAATCGATTTCGACCAGCAATCTTTCGAGGGCAGAAGGGCGATTTATTTGCCACAATATTTCAAACAAAATAACCCAATTATTCAAGTCGGTTTGGATGCCATGACTCCCGAAACCGTTCGGCAATATCAGAAAGAAGAGCGAACCTTGATTGCCAACCGAGTGAAAATGGCAGGAGCTCCACTGAGAGATTTATTGACTGCCATGAAGCATGATACGCTCACAATTGAAGGGAATGTAGAAAAACTCAGGAAGGAATTGGCAAAGTTCTACAAGAATAATGACTTTTTGAAGTGCAAGAATATGGGGGAAATTCTAGAGAGAAGTTTGAGTTTGCTGTTTAAGTAAACCATAAAAAAGAAAGTTAGGAAACTTTCAGCAGATGAAATCGAGGCTCGAAGGCAAGTCCCATTGGAAACCTCGATTAGCAAAACGGTCGGGTAGAATAATGAACAATAAAAAACTACGATAAAATACAAAACCATGAAAAAAGCCTTTTTATTAGTTCTATTCCTTTTCTCAATTGCCTACCAATCTCATGCACAGCTTTTGTGGGAGATAAGCGGAAATGGATTGGAAAAGAATTCGTATCTCTACGGAACTATGCATTTGGGAGATGAAAGAATCTACCAATTCAACGATTCGCTTATGCCACTATTTGATAAGTGCGATGTTTTTGCAGGGGAAATAATTTTAGAACAATCCTTAATGCAGAGTTTTGGTTTGCTCACGCAAATGCAGATGCGAAATGATACCACGCTCCGAGATTTGCTTCCGAGAGAAGAATACGGCTTGGTTAAAAGGAAACTAGATAAGCGTTTAGATGCGATGGGAATGCTGTTTTTCGCAGATATGATTGAACGAATAAAACCAGTTTTTGTCTCCATGATTATGATGGATGTAGAATTGCAAAGCAAAGGAAAAGTTGAAAAAGAACCCATTGATATGTTTTTCCAAAAAATTGCCAAACAAAAAGGCATGGAAGTAATCGGGTTGGAAACCATTAAAGAACAAATGGATGTATTCGAAAAAATTCCGCTGAAAACGCAGGCAACTATGCTTTATAAAGAATTGAGTTCAGAGAAAGTAGAAGGAGAAAATCAATTAGATGACATGATTGAATTGTATGCCCGACAAGAGCTGGACAGCCTTTACTTACTCACTTCAACAGGCATGGATAGCGAGACCAATAAACATTTGTTGGTTGTGCGTAACCATAATATGGCTGACAGAATGGAGCCAATCATGAAAAAGAAACCGATGTTTGTTGGAGTCGGGGCGGCTCATTTGCCTGGCAAAGAAGGCGTGATTGACTTGTTGAGAAAGAAAGGTTATACTGTGAGAGCGGTTAACTTCAGCAAGGATTAGTGGCAATGTTCCTTTTTCAAGGCTGACGGCTCAATTACTTTACCATCTTACTTTTTACTATCTCCAACCAGCCGATTCAGCCAATCACAAATTCGCCAATTGAAATCTCCGCAAACCAATTCGGAAAATTTCAGTTAAGTGCAAAGTACAGTCTTAGGAAATTTTAGTAATATTGGCTTCTAATTCCTAAAGAAATAATTCAGCTTTAAAAAGAGAATAAAATAATTCAATCTAATTCCAACAAGATTGAGGAAATATCGACAACCAAGCATAACTACATAAGACTATCAAGATGAGAGAAATACAATTCAGAGAAGCCCTCAGAGAAGCCATGTCAGAAGAAATGCGAAGAGATGAAAGTATCTTTTTGATGGGCGAGGAAGTAGCAGAATACAATGGTGCTTATAAAGTGAGTCAGGGAATGCTTGACGAATTTGGCGCAAAAAGAATCATTGACACACCCATTGCCGAACTCGGTTTTACGGGAATTGGAATTGGTGCAGCCATGAATGGATTACGTCCCATTATTGAGTTCATGACTTTCAATTTCTCTTTGGTGGCAATTGACCAAATCATTAATAGTGCGGCAAAAATGCTTTCTATGTCTGGCGGGCAATATGGTGTTCCCATAGTTTTCAGAGGAGCAACAGGAAGCGCAGGGCAATTGGGAGCGCAACACTCGCAGAATTTTGAAAACTGGTATGCAAACTGTCCTGGCTTAAAAGTAGTTGTGCCATCTGACCCTTACACAGCAAAAGGGCTTTTGAAAGCTTCGATTCGAGATAACGACCCAGTTATTTTTATGGAGTCGGAAGTAATGTACGGAGATAAAGGCGAAGTACCTGATGGAGAGTATTTATTGCCAATTGGTGTGGCAAGTGTAGATAGAAAAGGCTCAGATGTAACCCTTGTTTCTTTCGGAAAAATGATGAAGTTGGCGCATGAAACAGCCGATGAATTAGCGAAAGACAATATTTCCGCAGAAGTAATTGATTTGCGAACTGTCCGACCCATTGACTATAAAACAGTAATTGAGTCTGTGAAGAAAACAAACAGATTAGTAATTGTGGAAGAAGCTTGGCCTTTGTCATCCATTTCCACTGATATAACTTACCAAGTTCAGAAACACGCCTTCGACTACTTGGACGCACCAATCCAACGAATTAATAATATGGATGTGCCTTTGGGCTATGCACCGACTTTGATTGATGCCACACTCCCGAATGTAAAACGTACTTTAGATGCTGTGAAGGCAGTCATGTATAAATAAATCCAACTGAAATTTATTAAGCCAATCAATCCTGTTTCTTATAGATTGATTGGCTTTTTTGTTTGGCTGACACAAAAGGGACTCAATGTGTCTTTGTAGCCAATAAACCTTAAAAACTCTCTAATTCTGTCATTATCGCAGGCAATTTGCTCTTAAACAGGAAGTAAATCTAACAAAGGATTGAATTTCCTTCAATCCTTTGTTAGATTTGCAGAATTGTAAAAAAGGAAACATTTTGGTTTGACAAATTATTTCCTCCATACACTTTATAGAATTGGCGTAGTGTATGTTTTTTATTGGATTTCATTTGGAAAGCCATTTCACTATCTCAAAAACTAAATAAAACTCACAACATGGAGAAGGAACTCAGATTTGTTGGTAAAGAAAATAGGCAGTTTTTTGCCACCGTACGGAAACGTGTCGATACTTATTTCAAAGATAATAACCTTTCAAAGCATGCCAATGCGGAAATGTATTTCAAAACATTCTTCTTTTTAGGAGGAACAATTGCGTTGTATTCCCTCATTATGTTTGCCGGATTTAGCCTGTGGGCAATGCTTGGCTTGGCAGTTGTATTAGGCGTTTTCCAAGCTTGCATTGGCTTCAATGTAACGCATGATGCTATGCACGGAGCTTATTCTTCCAAATCTTGGGTGAATTATGCAATTGGTTTAGTTTTCAACATTATTGGTGGAAACGATTACGTTTGGAGGATTACGCACAACTTAGTCCATCATACTTATACTAATATCCCTGGGCACGATGAAGATATTGATGTTGCTCCAGGAATGGTTCGCTTGTCTCCAGAAGAGAAATTAAAGCCAATTATGAAATGGCAGCACATTTATGCTTTTCCACTTTATGGCTTAGCATCAGTTTCTTGGGTATTAAGAAAGGATTACAAAAAATTCTTTCAAGATAAAATTGGCGAGACAGTAATTAAACATAAACCAATAGATTACTTTAATCTGTTTTTCTTCAAAGCAGTAAATTACACCTTATTTATAGTGTTACCATTGATTTTCTTGGACATTACCTGGTGGCAATTCATCATCGGTTTTTTAACAATGCACGTCTTTTTCGGATTGGTGTTAGGTTTGGTTTTCCAATTGGCGCACGTAGTAGAAGGAACAGATTTTCCTTACCCGAACGAAGATTACAATATTGATGAGGCTTGGGCAGTTCATCAAATGCAGACTACGGCAAACTTTGCGAGAAAAAGCTGGTTAGCAAATTTTATTTGTGGTGGGCTAAATATGCAAATCGAGCATCATTTATTCCCCCAAGTTTGTCATACACATTATAAGGAGGTTTCTAAAATAGTAAAATCCACCGCTTTGGAGTTCGATGTTCCGTACATTGAAAATGAAACTTTTGGTGGTGCAATTGCCTCACATTACAGAATGTTGAAGAAATTTGGCAAAGATTCGCTAAAAAAACAGGAATCTCCTCAATTAAGTGTGGTAAATTGAGCTGAACATTCATAACTTTGTAGCAGTTCTGACTTTCGTAGTTGGGACTGCTACATTTTTTTATTTGGTTTCATTCACCAAAAAATTTTGTAGAACAATAAATTTGATTTATTTTCATAAAAAAATAACAATGCTTAGGCGTTGACAGATTGTTAAACTTAAATATCAAAGCATATCAAGAAGAGAAATAGTAATTATAGAAGAGGCTACAGAAAACCTGAGGAGCCTTACAAGGTGAACAGAAGAATCCGTGCAAAGGAAATTCGTGTAGTAGGAGAAGATGGAACAGCAGGAGTCGTGCCTTTAGACGAAGGATTGAAACTTGCCAAAGAAGCAGGATTAGATTTGGTGGAAATTTCTCCAAATGCAAAACCGCCTGTTTGTAAAATAATTGACTACTCGAAATTCAAGTACGAGCAGAAGAAGAAGCAGAAAGAAATTAAGGCGAAAGCACAGAAAACAGTCATCAAAGAAATTCGTTTCGGTCCTAATACTGATACGCACGATTTGGAGTTCAAAACGAAACACGCCATCAACTTCTTGCAAGAGGGAAACAAAGTGAAAGCTTATGTTCAGTTTTTTGGACGTTCCATTGTTTATAAAGACCGTGGTAGAGAGTTGTTGAGAACTTTTACTGATAATTTATCAGACTACGCAAAAGTAGAGCAACATCCAAAAATGGAAGGCAGAAGAATGACAATGATGTTGACTCCAATTAAAGATAAGTAAGGAGAAGGTTTATAAATTAATCTTTCGACTAAATTGAAATACGTCTTGTATTCCCAAACACAGTTTTGGGAATACAAGACGTTTTTCAATTTAGTGGTTGGCATGCAAAACTAATCTGTCAGTTGCCTACTACTAAAAGAATGAACGGCTCACGAAGTCCAACAAAAATAGTTTCATACTGCGTAATACAAGTTGGATAGATCACTAAAAGTCAGGATTTCACCAAAACAACTGGATAGAGTAAAAAAAATCATATAGGTAATCATGATTTTTTGTGTAGAAGAATCTTCGCATTCAAAAAAGAATTCTCAACTTTGCAGCAAAATTAAGAAAAGTAGTTTTATAAATAGAAATCAAAATTTTGATATATACTTATTTTCTTCTGCATAAATAGCTGATTTAAAGTGTGATAGCAAGGTTTTTAATCAGTACAACGTACTTATTTGAATGGACGATATTTTTACATTTGCATTGCTTTGTGTTACCTCTTTCATTACGCTAGTCAACCCACTTAGTGTAATGCCAGTCTTTATTTCAATGACAGGGTCCTTAGAGAAGTCGGAACGGAATAAAACTGCAAGAAAGGCGACTATTGTGTCTTTTAGTACCATGGTTGTTTTTGCCTTCTTTGGGCAAGTTTTATTTAGCATTTTTGGAATTTCCGTAGATGGACTTCGAGTAGTGGGAAGTGTTCTTTTCTTTACCATTGGCTACGATATGTTGCAAGGAAACAAAGTCCGAACAAAATCTCAGAAGAAAGATGTAGTCATGGACGATGACCACGATGTGTCAATTACTCCATTGGGCATTCCCCTAATTTGTGGCCCTGGGGCAATTACCAACTCTATTGTTTTGATGGAAGACGCTTCAAGTATGACAAAGAAAGGTGTTCTCATTGGCTCTATGTTGCTTATTAATCTGATTATGTTTCTCTCTTTACGTGCTTCCAGTAGAATTACGATAGCAATTGGCGAAACGGGAATCAGAGTAATGACTCGACTCATGGGTTTGATTATTATGGTAATTGGCGTGGAATTTTTATTTGCTGGTGTGCGCCCTTTCATAGAGAGTTTCATGAATAAATAAGGGTTTCTTTGGATTTCGGGTTACAGCCTGATTTTGCAACCTTTGGTCAAGCAAAAGTTTAATCTTATTTTCACGCATGGAATCGAACATTATACTATACGCTGTCTCATTCGCCATTTTGGTTTTAGGAGGAGCGGGAATTTGGTGGTATTTTACTGTGAAAATGTACCAAATTGACAATCCTGTGGAAACAGAAGGCGAGATTGTGGAAATCATGCCTATTGAAACTTCTACTGTCGGACTCAACAGTTTGTTTTCTGGGAAAGACAAAGTTCTTTTCCACCCGATTGTCAGGTTTAGGATTGATAGTGTAAAACTTGTTCGTTTTCGTAATCGGAAAGGCTTCAAATCTGCTGATAACTTGCAGGTTGGCAAGACTGTGAAAATTGCTTATAGTAAACATAACCCATTGGTTGCCAAAATTTTGGATTAGGAAAGCTGGTTGGATTGGCTTTTTTTTGATGGGTTTAGGCGGATATTGTCGTTTGAATTGCTAAAAACTAAGAAAGGAACTCGACATTTTCATATTGTCGAGTTCCTTTTTCATTACATTTTAAAATCCAATTTTCTGATGACTTTCTTCTCCAATTTTCAACAGAACTTTTGCATTTACCTGCAAACCCAATCTCTTCGTTTTCTCTACTTCAGACGCTTGGAAGGTGAAACAATAAACAAAGCAAAAAGCTAGTAATATTACAATAGCTAAAAAATATCTAAACATAGTTTTTTAAATTAATTGTGTGATTAGAAACAGATTTTCTGTCTCATCTACTATCAATATACAAAATGAAGATAGGGGTTCGCAAGTTTGTCTTTTATTATTGAATTTAAGTATTTGATTATCAGATAATTACTTGCTGATATTTTTTTTAAAATACTCTTTGATACAAGAATGATAAATATATTTAGTTGCATTCTCAGTCTTTATTTACCAACTATTGTCAATAGATTTTTTAGCTAATAATAGGTTGGTTTTTAGATTGATTCAGCATTGTAAATTCCCTGCAGCTCGACTCTCTGATGAGACTCGCTTTCGATGAAAATAGACTTGTGGTAAAATAATAGCCATTTTTGAAAATTAAACTCTGTCAACCAAGAGGTTGACAGCTACGGAATTGATTCGGAATTTTATTCTGTAGGCGACATCCTCTAGGATGTCGGAAGGCTGATTTCAATTAAAGGTATAAACTCCTTTTCCTCCAATCAAACTAAACTTTCAAATCTAATTGCTGTTGTATATACTTGAACGATTCAGAAAACCCCAACAAGAAAAAGATAAATATGAGAAAAATTACGATTTTAGTTTTACTGGCGATTGCCTTCCAAAGCCAAGCACAATCAGACCGTTGGCAACAAAGTGCCAAATATACCATGGAAGTGGAAATAGATGTGGAAAAACATCAATTCAGCGGAAATCAGACTTTGGTGTATGATAACAATTCGCCAGACACATTAAGGCGAGTTTTCTATCATTTATACCTGAATGCTTTTCAGCCAGGAAGTATGATGGATGTGCGCTCCAGAAGTCTGCCCGACCCAGACAGAAGAGTGAAAGACAGAATCTCTAAGTTGAAAATGGACGAAATTGGCTATCAGAAAGTGAATTCGCTCACTCAGAATGGAAAATCTGTGAAGTATGAAGTAGTTGGGACAATTTTGGAAGTAATGCTTCCCGAACCAATTATGCCGAATAGTTCCGCCACTTTCCAAATGGATTTTGAAGGGCAAGTTCCCAAGCAAATCAGGCGTTCTGGCTGGATGAATGCCGAAGGTGTGGAATATTCCATGACGCAATGGTATCCGAAAATGAGCGAATATGACTATGAAGGCTGGCACTCCAACCCGTATATCGCCAGAGAATTTCACGGAGTTTGGTCAGATTTTGATGTGAAAATCACGATGGATTCAAAATATACGATTGGTGGAACGGGCTATTTGCAAAATGCAGCCGAAATTGGGCATGGCTACGACAAGCCAAACAAGAAAATGAAAAAGCCAAAGGCTGATAAGCTGACTTGGCATTTTGTAGCTCCAAAAGTACATGATTTTGCTTTCGCAGCCGATCCAGATTATATCCACGACCAAATGCAAGTTCCGAATGGGCCAATGTTGCACTTCTTCTATCAGAATGACACTTTAACAGACCGCTGGGAGCAACTTCAACCAAAAATGGTAAAGGCTTTTCAGATAATGGGTGAAAAATTTGGGCAATATCCGTACAAGCAATACTCAATTATTCAGGGTGGAGACGGTGGAATGGAATATTCGATGTGTACGCTGATTACGGGATACAGGTCGCTTAATAGCTTGGTGGGCGTGAGTATGCATGAAGCAGCACACAGTTGGTTTCAAGGTCTGCTCGCCACCAATGAGTCCAAATATTCTTGGATGGATGAAGGTTTTACTTCTTACGCAGA
>JBLIFI010000127.1:0-10443 GCA_047633715.1 Flammeovirgaceae bacterium | reverse complement strand
CGTCTGTCATCTCCGTATTTCTCTTTGATTTCAGCAAGTTCGTCTTTGATAATCTGCATTCTCAAACCTTCGTCCGATAAGATTTTCTTGAAATACTCAATCTGCGTCATCAAATCATCAAATTCTGCTTGGAGTTTGTCTCTTTCGAGTCCTGTCAAGCGTTGCAGTCTCATGTTCAGGATTGCGGTGGATTGCGCTTCTGAGAATTCAAAAGTTTCCATCAAACCTGCACGAGCTGTGTCTGGGTCTTTAGAACCACGAATAATGGCAATCACCTCATCCAAATGGTCGAGTGCTTTTAGCAAGCCTTCCAAAATATGTGCTCTTTTCTCCGCTTCTGCTAAATCATATTCAGTTCTGCGGATAACTACTTCATGCCTGTGTTCTACGAAATGATGAATCAAATCTTTCAAGTTCAACACTTCTGGTCTGCCTTTTACAAGCGCAATATTGTTTACGCTGAAAGAAGATTGCAGAGGCGTGTGTTTGAAAAGATTGTTCAAAACCACTTCTGCTATTGCATCTCTCTTCAATTCGTAAACTACACGAATCCCGTTTCTGTCAGATTCATCTCTAAGTTCAGAGATTCCTTCAATTTTCTTGTCGTTGATGAGTGCCGCAGTTTTCTCAATCATCGAAGCCTTGTTTACCATAAATGGCACTTCCGTTACTACAATCCGAACTCTTCCGCTCTTCATGTCTTCGAAATTGGCAACTCCACGCATCACCACTCGTCCTCTTCCTGTCTCCAATGCCTTCACCACGCCATCCATTCCGTAGATAATTCCACCAGTTGGGAAATCAGGACCTTTCACGTGTTCCATCAAATCTTTGACGGTAAGTTCTCTATTGTCGATGTAGGCAACAGTTGCATTCACAACCTCTCTCAAGTTGTGAGGAGCCATATTAGTTGCCATTCCAACCGCAATACCTGAAGCTCCGTTTACCAAAAGGTTCGGGATTTTTGCAGGTAAAACAGAAGGTTCTTCCAAAGAATCATCAAAATTGCTTTGGAAATTGACTGTGTTCTTTTTGATATCGCCCAGCATTTCGCCAGCCAATTCTTTGAGGCGTGCCTCGGTATATCGCATTGCTGCGGGCGAATCACCATCAATGGACCCAAAGTTGCCTTGTCCATCTACCAAAGGCATACGGAGCGACCAATCTTGCGCCATCCGAACCATGGCATCATAAACCGCAGTATCTCCATGTGGGTGATACTTACCCAAAACCTCTCCTACAATCCTTGCAGATTTTTTGGGCGCACGGTTATGGACAAGTCCCAAGTCGGACATGCCAAATAAGATTCTTCTATGAACGGGTTTCAAACCGTCTCGCACATCGGGCAAAGCCCTAGAAATGATAACCGACATTGAATAATCAATGTATGCGCCCTTCATTTCATCTTCAATGTAAATCGGGATGATATTTTCTCCTTCTGCCATAAGTTAGTATCAAGTAATAAGTATCAAGTAGTAAGACTAAACTGATGTAGGGTCTTCGACCTTCAACTATTGAATTATTATTTTCAGAGTTTGCTTTGTAATTTCTACTAAAAGAAAAAAAGACAACGTAAGCCATTGATTATGAATGGTTTATCGTAGTCTTTTATATTAAATTTCAGTCGAAATTCAGAAGCTTTTATTTTGATTTCAAATACAATGCAATTTAGGTAAAAAAAATGATAAAAAGTAGTTTTAAATGCTTGGATTGGGTGGTTTTGAAGTATTATTCAATCCGCTCAATCTATAGCAATGGCAGAAACCTTGATAACGATATTATCTCATCAAATACATCTTTCCGTACCCTTTCTTAAAAAGGTTGTCTCCGCTTGTTTCTCGCCTTTCTAATTCTTGCCCATTGTACTTCGTAATTACTCTGTAGAGATAGACTCCATTGGCTAATTGGTCGCCATATTCGTCTTTTCCATCCCAAGCATATTCTGTAATATTGTCTCCCACACGAATTGCGCCAATCTCATCTTGCAAGATTTCCCGAACAACTCTGCCAGTTACGGTCATAATTTGTATTTTCATTTCATCGGGAATATTTCCGCCAGTAAGTGTGAAAACAAATCTGACTGAAGAGGAAAATGGATTTGGGTAAGGATAAAAGTGTGTAATCGAGGACTTTGTAATTACCTCAAACTGGATTTTGTAAGGCTGGACTCCTGACTTATTTCCTGTGGCATCTTGCAATTGGATTTCCAAGGTATAGACTCCGTCTTGCAAACCTTCTGGTTTGAAATCGAGTTGGAAACTATTGGTGGATTGCGCTACCCAAGTAATCTGGCTACTTCCCAAATCCACCCGATTAGATACTTCAGAATTAGCTTCCGAAAGGAAAACCTCCACATTTGAAGTATCACTTAAAGACATGAATTCATTTTCGTCTTTACCTGTGATGCTAATAATTGGGTTGGCGGAAACAATCTCGCCATTCATAATATGTGTTCCATCAAAAAGCACATCTAGCAATGGATGCGTGCTGTCTTTGGCAACTTCAAAGCCCAAAGTGATTATATTGTTGGAGTAATCTTGTTCAGGTTGGAGCTCCGGGTTCACATAAGCTCGTATTGAACCCATGCCAGCCAATCCGATTGTGCTAAAGGTTTTCGTAAACGCAATTGAATCTGATGCAGAAAGTATCTGGAGTGTGTCGTAGGAGGTAGTGGTTGAATTATCATTCTTCCGAATCTGGTATTCCACAATCAGTTTTTCAGTAAAATCTTCTGAGCTTACATTTCTGAAATTGAAATCAAAAGTTAAGTTCTCACCTTCTTGCAGTTTGATTTCTCCCTCCTCTTCTTGCTTGCTATTGAGAGAAAGTGCGCCTTCAGGTAATGGTTGATAAAGGACTTGCCACATATCTAACTGTGGTAAAGAGTCCGCATTAGGGTTGCCTACGCTTGCCTGTAAACGCAAATAAGGATAAGACAAATGGTTGATATCAGAAATATTATTCTCTCTTGATAACTGTAAGTTTTCTCTCAGAATAGACTCTTCGCCAATTGCATTCACACCAATCAAATTGAGTTTTATGGAATCGTTTTCGGAAATTGAGGCAAATTCATTAACAACTGTTCCCCATCCACTTGCTGGGCCAATAAGTGTAGATTTTATTTGGGCGATTCCGCTGATTGACAGACCTAAATCAATACTCAGAGCTTGTTCTACCAAAGGAATGCTGGAGTTTCTGTCAGCTTGAAACACTTTTGCCTCAAATCCTACCTGATTTCTACCAATAGCTACAAATGGCTCGCCAGGCGCTATATTTGCAAAAGTAGTTCTATCAAAGCCTAACTGTTCTAGGTAGGGCAAAGATGCGGGATTTATTTTATCGAAACTATTTATTGAGTTGCTCACAAAGATTAGGTAGTCTCCATTTCCGCTCATTCCTCTAATAATATCTCGGAATAAACTTGCGGAGTTTTCCAAGTAAAAATCCGAGGTCATCATCAGGTTTTTGTTGACTCCGCAGACAAACGCAGGATATTGGAATATAGGATTCCGAACTTTCCCTGTATTTCCCTCAATGGATAACATGACTAAGCTACTATCCATACACACTTCATCTGCTGTTCCAATTAAATCCTCTCCATTCAAAAATATAGACATTCCCCTGTTTATGTGTTCCACACCCGTTGTGTTCACGTTGATATCAAATGATTCATTGTCAAATTCCCACTTTCTGTTTTGCTGATTATCTCTAACATTTGTTGTGGTATTTTTCTTGAACTGCGGGAAATGGCTCTGAGACCAGCCTTCTGAACCATCTTTTACATACAAGAATGAACTTTCTGACCACTCACTAATATCTATGGCGGTTGGTTCTGTGAATTTCACTCTCCAATAATAAACGATGCTATCAGTGGTGTTGTCGGAAATCAAATTTGGAATCCAAGTAGGAAGACTATTGGAAAATACTTGTTTTTCCTGCAAAACGGCACTATTGAACTTGTCAGTAGTATCAATCTGAAATGTGTACATCCTGTCTTCCGAAAGTTTATTTATGTTTTGGGCAATGAGTGTAACAGGCTGCTTATTTGCAATACTAAATTCTGTGGGGCTTAAGGCAATTGCTGCGCTGTTGGAGAGTAGGTAGTCAATGAATCCAGTATTTGTATTTTCATGTACTTCTGGGATTTCATTAGTGTAATCCACAGTTACTTCAAATCTATTTAAACCCGTGCTTTTTTCTTTGTCATCATCTGTATTTCTTACTGTGAAATAGACGGTGTCTTGGTAATACACAGGGTCGAAATATTGTAATTCATATAGTTTTTCTTCTCCATTTCCGAAAGTTCTCTTCACTCCAATTGAGAATCTGTCTCCATTCACAGCACCATAGTTTTTGATGTTTACCGCAATGAGAAATGAGTCTGAAGAGGCTGTGAGCAAAGAGCCTGAAGGCAGAACATCTAGGCTTTCATCTGAAATAGCATATTCTGCTTTGCTTGAGCCAAATAGATTTACTGCTGGGTCGCCTTGCAATGCAAATTGTTGCACATGTGTTCGGGCAAGCTGGTTGTTTCCCAACTTAGCCATCATCTTTTCTTGACTAATTCGTAGCCCTGTCCCGAATGGCTTTCCTATGAGTAAGCTATCCATATAAACTTGCCTGAACAGTTCATCATTATATACTCTTAATGTGTACTCATAGCCCCAATCTACATGAGCGGCAAATAAAATACTTCCTTTGTTTTTGGTAAGTGTCCAATCTTCGGATTGTGTGTATTGCGTGGTGAAAATATCTCCAGCATCGCAACCATTTACCCAAATCACAGGATATTTACCTTCGTTATTATAGCCTAATGCAGAGTTACTTACATTTCCAATATCAATATCAAGTGTCCCGTTGGAAGTATGCCCAAAGTAGTTTATCATTCCAATCCCTGCATTCACATTGGATACAATGTCTAAATACTCTACAGAGAAACTAGTGACTTTTGATACTCTTTGGGTCTTTGCTCCTAGATGTTTGGTTTTTGTAAGGCTTGCCAAGTAATCGGAATGTCCAACCATTCTGTTTCTCTCGACTTCAGTTTGTCCTCCACTCAGAAAGAGTAAGTTTTTTCTCTCGAAGTTATTGAAACTGTATTGGCCATGCTGTTTTACTTTTTCTAAATAATTCTCTACCTGTTGCGGACTTCTACTCGCAATTCTTCCTGTGGAAATAGCAGGGACATAAGGATGTTTTCCATCCAAGCCTTGCGTGATTGTATTGTCGGCACAAGGTGCGCCATAGCAAGGAAGTAGGTTTTGTGCGCTCCACCCCAAACTGGCAGGTTTTTTCCTTTCATATTGGAAGGTAAGCTCCAATGCTTTTCCCACTAAAAAGAGAAACTCTGGCTTCACACTTCCTTGCTCCAGCATATATTCGGAAAAGCGTCTCAATACTAAAGGTGTGATTTCACCATATCCGAATTCATTATATAACTCCTCTATGCTTTTGGCAAGTACAGTGTAGCCTCCGCCTTCAGTAGAGTTTCGGTAATCTATATAAGCCTGAATAGGATTTGCATAATTCTCGCTTGGTTGAGCCATCAGCGAACTGTAAACCAAAAGGTAATTTTTACCCATTATTGACTCATTGCCAAACTGAATTGATTTTAGAGAGTCAATTGATTTTATCTCGGCAGTAAGGAATAGTTTGTTGGAGTTATTTGCATTGGGAACAATTGCATTCATATTTCCTGAAATGCTTTCCGTCCCAATCAGTATGATTTGATTTCTATTGGTCAAATCAAAGAGCCTTGCATTAGTGGGAGGGTTTTCAATCAGCAATCTTGATTTAGTTGGCGAATTAGCTGGGAGGTTGAATATTTTTGTGGCACTTTCAGCATCTGTCTTCTGAGGATACCTGAGCTTGTAGAATGAAATCGAAACTGCTTCACTCCCGATAAATGGTTCAGTATCTAGCATGGCAACTTGGAAGACGAAATCGCCTGTTGTAGTGGGTAAGTCAGAACTATTTAAAGTGGTGGAAAAGTCGTGATTGCTATAATCTCGGAAATCTACAAGCCCTACATTTCGGAGATTACTGAGGTCATTTCCTACCAAAATATCTCCCGTTCTGCGTCCTTTATAGCGAGCATTCAACCTGAATTGCAATAAAGTTTCAGGTGTGGCAATATCCACTTTATTCTTTACTGGAATTCCGTTGAAAGTAGCAGTCATATTGCTGGCCCCTGTGAACCATCTACCAGAAGAGTAGCCTTTTGCGGAGCTGAACTCAGAGTATTTTGAAGCTGAGGCTCCTCTGTTAAAAGTGATTGATTCAGGGAAAAGGGCTCCTTGTGCAAAATTATCAGTATAATGCCTTAGGTTTTCTTCAATATGATAAGCCAAAGGTGTTAAAGAGGTATTGCTTTCAAAAAACTCCTCCATTCTTTTTCCTTCCGTTCCGTCAGAGGAAAAGGTTAGGAAGTAGGCAGTTTGGTCGCTATACATATTATAGTACGGATTGGTATGGTCTAACTTATCCTCGTACATAAAAGCATCTAGCGTTCCATCATTTTGCTGCCCATAAAACTCAATGTAATCTCCCGAGTCAAAACTGCCATCTGCTTCGCCTTCAATTCTGATGGCTCGCTCTTCTCCTCTGAACCATAATTGTATCGCTTTTGGGTTGATTGAAGTGACTGGAAAGCCTGCATCTTCAAGCTGAGAATAGGAAACTTGATAGATTCCATCTTCATGAACCCACAGCTTGTAGTAAGATTTATCATAATCTATCCACTCGTTTCCATAAGGCTGTGCTTTTGAGGCAAAGCTCAAACAAATAAAAAATAGGGGAAGGAGGATTTTTATGTATTTCATTTGGTGTGGTTTTATCGTATTTCCTGAAAATAGTTGTAATCAAACAATAAATTGTGTTTTACTTGATTTGGCTCTTGCTTACTTCTTTTTCCCATCCAAACTTACTTTCAAAGAGAATACGTTTGAATAGAGTGATTCCGATTGGTCGCCAATATCTGTCAAAGCATAATCAATTGTGAAGCTTCCTAGTTTCAATCCAATCCCAAAATTTGGTTGGAATGAAGTGGAAGTAGAACCATCAAAGTTTTTAATTTCCTGGAAATTACCTACTCCACCACGCAAGAAAATCATTTTTTTGTAATCCAACTCAATTCCCCCATAAGGATCAATGGAAGCAAAATCGGTGCTGATTACCGTATTCCGTTCTCCATCGAAAGTCAAATCTGCCCCGATACTTGCCAAAATGCCAAAGTTCTCTTTAATTCTCTCTCCATAACCGACTCCTAAAAGCAAGCGGGGCAAAGTGATTTCGGTGGATTCCACAGGAATTACATTTCCTGTTTGGGCAAATACATCTTGAAAACTCTCTGTATTGAAAGTCCATACATTAAATGTACCCGTAATATCTCTGGCATTTGCTCCGAATTGCCATTTTCCTTTCTGATATTGTAGTCCTAAATCCAACCCGAAACCCCAAGCATTGGCAAAATCGCCTACATTTCTATGAATTACTTTGAAATTTGCGCCCACACTCAAATTTTCAATTTTCGGAATTTTTGTGGCGTAGGAAATGATGAACGCATAATCTGCCGAGGAGAATGAACGTACATTGTCATAATTTAATGCGCCATCCGAGTCGAACAGGAATCGAGTATCGGGAATATCATCTACTCCAAAGCGGATTAGGGAAATGCCCAAGCTGCTTTTGTCATCAATAGAAGTAGCAAAGCCAGCATAATCATAGTTGGCAATTCCCGCAAAATAAGATGCGTGCATGAGCGAAAATTCATAATCCTTCTCCAATCGGGTCAAGCCCGCAGGATTCCAATAGCCCGCAGTTACATCATTCACAATGGCAACTTGCGTGTTCGACATTCCCAAAGCTCTTGCACCGACTCCAATAGCCAAAAATTCGTTGCTATATTTTGGTGTGTTTTGGGCAATGGACTGGAAAGCTGAAACGAGCAAAATAATAAATGAGAAAGCAGTTTTTTTCATCATAAGATTAGTGTGCAACCTGATTATAATTATTGTCAACTTGTATAAGGAATCTGTTATGATTACGAAGTAACCAATCGAATTGTTCCGCAATATCGACTCAAAAACAAGACTTAAATGTTTTTAATTCCAAACAAAGTTAGAAAGTGCTGTTTTCAACGCAATTGAAATAGATATAAATAACAAAAACTCTTTCAGAATGAACCGAAAGAGTTGGGCGCATCTCAAAATGTCGCAGTAAATTAAAAATGGCTGTATCTGTTCAATAAATGTGGTAACTCTTGAAGCGGAGGCTTCATTTTATGGCAAGTCCGGCAGTACCACTGCGGGCAGATGCTCGAACTATGTAGGCAATTTGTATGGCTCTACCTGAAAACAATTTTTTTATGTACGACAAAATGAAATGCGCACAAAGAGTTGGGGGAAACAATAGCTTTTAAATCGTACTTCGTACATCTAAATTCGTACATTATTAAACAACTCATGAAAAACTAGCTGGATTTCCCAAAAAGGAAATTGCCTCGAAAAGTTGCGACTGATAAATGGGTTTGCTCAGGCAAGCATTTACGCCCATCATTTTAAATTCTTTATTCTCGACTTGGTAAGAATAGTTGGAGATGCCAATTATGGGAATTTCCCTGCCCAGTTCTTCTTCTTTAGAGTGGATTTGCTTGGTAATTTTCTTCTGGTCAGAGCCAATTAGGCTTGCATTTAGCAGAATAGCCGAAAACTCTATCTCAGAAAGTTTTTTGAATATAGATTGTGAAGTTTTGGCAATTTCCACCGCCCAACCATTTCTCTCTAAAAGTGAGCGGATGTAGGCAATGTCAATTGCCTCTCGCTCTGCCAGTAAAATTATTCCTTGTTTGCCCATCTTTTTTTGTTGGAGTCGCTAAATCTGTAGTGAGTCTTAGGAACTGCGAAATAATAACTTATCTATTTCTCTTGTTTTTTTTTGGTCTATTTTTCGTTAAAAATTTCGCCATAGCGATGCTATGACTGCAATTTTTGCCTTAACTAGACTCAAAAATAAACTGCGATAAAAAGCAATTTATTTTTTCGTAGTTCCTTGTTGAATTATAAAGAACGTGTTTACAATTGTTTAGGTTTCAGAAATGCGAATATTTTTCCGATTACATAAAAGCTTACAATTCTTATAGTTTATACGAGGACAATAGAATAAGATTTTAGAGAAATAGTGTGTTTTAGATGTAACTATGGCATTTTTCGGTACAACGACCTTTTAAACAGGCAAAGAGCCAACGAAAAATCGTTGACTCTTTGCTGAAATGTAGTTTTTTTGAAAGATTACCTTCGTAATACTACTTTTTTAATGTGGTTCTTGTCTTCATGAACAAACCGGACAAAGTAAATTCCCGAAGGATAAGTGCTCAAATCCACTTTGGCAGATTTGCCTTTCGGCTCGTGGCGAATCAAGATTTTCCCTGTCAAATCTGTGACAAATAACTCCTTAATTTTTTTGCCAGTCTCCACCTTGAACATTCCATTAGTTGGGTTCGGAAAGCAACTCCATTTAATTTCTCCTTTTAAGTTTTCAACTTCATCATTCTTCTCCTTATTATCTTTTTTTGATGATAAATTTGTTCCATCTTTTGGCTTTTCAGCTTCGCAAGACTCCACTTTTGTGTATGAAAAAATTAACCTCAAAAGCAAGTCGTTCAATAATTCCACTTTGTATTCATCGGTTGTGAGCTTGATGTGTTTTCCGCCAATTCCGCTATCATCTGTCAAGAAAACATACGTTTCATTAGTTGCCAAAGCCATGCAACGCATCAAATATTCGGTCGATTTATCAATTCCACTTGCTGCTAAGGAACGGGGAATAAATAAATGCGTGTTTTGTCGCAGTTTATTTTTGAGGCTAGTTTAGGCAAAAAAGTTTGGCATAGCACCGCTACGGCAAACTTTTTTAACGAAGAATAGCCCAAAAAGAAACAAGAGAAAGTAGCATCTTATTTAATTTCCGTTCCTAAGGGAATAATTCTGATTCCCTTCTTGGCAGCTTCTTTAATTAAACCTTTAATTCTTCTGATTTTCTTTTTATTATTGTGCGGAGGCGCATCCAATACCAAAAACAACAATCTCGCATCTGCTTTTTTGCTCCATTGGAGTTGGTTAATTGCCACATCCAAGCCGTCATCCACCGCTTCGGGGAAATCGCCACCTTCAGCAGCAGCCTGTTTTTTTATAAAATCTGTGGTTTGGTTGGAGTTGGTGGAAAACTCTGATTTTACGGTTAAGTAACTATCACTTTTATGGCTCTATCGTGAATTTGGTTAAAAGGTATAACAAAACTAAGATTTGAAGAAATTAGCTTGTTTTTCGAGTTTGTTAAAACTCGAAAAACAAGCAATAAAACTGGTTCAAGCGCCCACACACGAACCTAATAACTTAAACTTCAAAATCATGAATTGCACTCAACACCCAAATTCACGATAGAACC
>JBLIFI010000126.1:0-10444 GCA_047633715.1 Flammeovirgaceae bacterium | reverse complement strand
ACAATTAAATTTACTCATAGTGCAATTCTGTAGTCAATCTGTAATCGGTTTGATGCGATTACACCTTGTTGAAAGCACATTCACAACAGTTGTTAATATTGGGTTAACCTTAGAGAAATTTAAAAATGAATTTCAACAGCCATATTCCACTTTACTAAAAGCTATAAACTGTCTTTGCGGAACATTACGTAGACGTATAATTTTGGTGACATAAAAACAAAGTCTTTTAACATTCTCCAACTTTATGCCATTATGCTTACCAAAAAAATCCTTCTCCCGCTATTTTTAGTTGCTTTTCTGTTTGGTTGTTCCGAAGATAATTTAATCCCAATAGATGAAATCCCATCTGAAGAAGCTCCTTTCGAGTTAATTATGGATGGCGAATTACCTGCAGATGTTTCAGACACAGAGAAAGCTGTTGATGACGATGAAATCTTCCGAACCTCTAGCTTTACAGAAAGCTTTGATGGATTTCAAAAAAGTAGCTATTCTGGTGCAAACGCCAATTTCACTTACGGAACTTGGTATTTGTCAGATGCTTTGACAGGAACAGGTTCTGCCGATAGAAAATATGGTTCAAAATCTGTCCGTATGAGAAATACAGGAGTGGCTTTGATGAAATTTGATATGACTGATGGAATCCAATCTGTAACTTTGAAGCATGCCAAATATGGAAACGATGGCACAAGCACGTGGCGTTTAATGGCTTCTACAAATGGTGGAAGTAGCTGGTTTTACATTGGAAGTACATTCACTACAAGTTCCACTTCTTTCAAAACAGCTACGGTTAATGTGAATATTCCTAGCTCAGTCAGATTGGGAATTAAAAAACTTTCTGGTGGAAGCAGAAGAATCAATTTTGACAACTTTGCTGTCACAAAATACACTAGTTCTGGTGGTGGAGGTGGTTCAACGACTGCTTCTAGAGATAATAATTTAACTTTCGGAAACCCTTCAAACGCTTCGACTTCTAGCTCTAGCAATTACTTGGTTTCTCGCACAGAATACTCTTATGCCTACAACAATAGCAAAGGAACCCCAAAATGGGTAAGCTGGCATTTAAGCACTGCTTGGTTAGGCTCTGCAAGCAGGCAGAACAATTTCCGCTCAGACACACAACTTCCAAGCAATTTCTATAGAGCAACCACAAGCGATTATACAGGGTCTGGCTTTGACCGTGGCCACGTTTGTCCATCTGCTGATAGAACCTATTCCACTACAGCAAACTCCAATACGTTCTACATGACCAACATGATGCCACAAGCCCCAAGAAATAACCAACAAACATGGAGGCTTTTGGAGGATTACAGCAGAACTTTAGTGAATGCTGGTTATGAACTCCACATCGTTGCTGGTGTTGCAGGAAGAGGTGGCGAAGGGAGGAATGGTTTTAAAAATACAATAGATGGTGGAAATATTGAAGTCCCAAGCTCCGTTTGGAAAGTAATTTTGGTACAGCCAAACGGAACTAGCGATGTGAGCAGAGTGGATAATAATACTCGAATTATTGCCATAAATATTCCCAACAATGAGAGTATCAGTACTTCTTGGGGAAGTTACAGAACTTCAGTAAACAGCATTGAAAGTTTAACTGGATTGGATTTATTCAAAAGCATTTCCAATACCTACGAAAATACACTTGAAGGTCGTGTAGATAATGGACCAACAAGATAAATCTAATAACTTATTATGGCGAACTCCACAAAGCACTTGTTTTGTGGAGTTCGCTTTTTTTTGATTGTGTAACTTCGAATTGGTGATAAGCACGTTGTGCTATTTATTGTCGGGATGCCGAACCACGGGAGTCGCACTATTTTGTATCTATCTGTAAATGATTCTATTATGAACTAGAAACAGAAAATTATTTAAGCTAGACTACTTAGTATTATTAGAAGAAACACAATTAGTATTATTTTTGAAGTAGTGTAAAAAATCCACTTTCTCTAAAACCATGAAAAAAGACATTTCCCAATTACTCATTATTCCAACCATTATTTTTGCCATGTTGGGATATTCTTTATCCATGAAATTACTCAATTTCTTATCGCAGCTTTTCAAGCTGCAATTCCTGACCATGAGCATGAATGGGATTTTGAAATTTCAGCTTTCCGTGGTAGGTTTGTTTGGCTTAATTCCCATATTGGCTTATCTCCTTTTCAAATATGAGTTTGGAGACAAATCTGACAATGAGCCGATATTCAAGTATTGGAGAAATGCGGGATTACTTCTTTTGGCATCATTAATAGGTGTGGTTGGAGATGTATTCACTTTCAAATTGATGCATAACCAAGTAGAGGAACTTTCGGAAGATGGCGAAATGTGGACTTCTTACTTAGAGCAGTTGAAATCTTTTACGGTTGGATTGGGGATGATGTTGGTTGTGAGTTTAGCACTTTACCTATGGATTAAAAGACGAAGGGAGTCGATAGACTCTCCAACAGAATAAATGCCAAAAACCAAATAACCTGGATACGAATACTACTAAATTCTCTTTCCATTCAAGTTCCAACATATTTATTATTAGATTTGTGATATAGACAACCCCATCGAGTGATTGGGAGCAAGGATGGTCTGCTTTGGCAGACATTTCAAAATAATTAATAGAGTAAATTCGGAGACAAATGAGCAAAGAAAACGAGAACGCCCCACAAAACGAGGAAGTGAAAAACGAGGTAGAAGAAGTTGTAGACTCTGGACAGGATGAAGTAACAGAAAACTCGGAAAATGCGCCAGAAGAAGATGATTTGATGGCAACTTTGGCAGCAGCAAAAAAAGCACGAGAAGCCGCCTTGGGAATTATGGAAGAGACAGAAACTGCTGAAAATAATGAAGTAGTTCCTGAAAGTGAGGATTCTGCGGAAGAATCAGAATCTTCTCAAGAAGACATAGAGCTTTCTAGCCGTGATGCAGTTGTGGAGGAAGCATCAGAAAGTACAGTAGAACCAACTCCAACCGAAAAGAAAGAGGAAAAAGAAAACGAGAAATTAGAGGAAGTTGATTTTGCAGAAAAAAGCATAGAAGAGCTTTTTGAAATCAGCAAGGAATTGGTTGCGATAGAATCCAATAGACTTTTAGAAGATATTTACAAGCAGTTCCAACAATTAAAAGACCGTGCAAGCGAACTCTCCTCTGAATTGGAAGAAAAACTGAAAGCAACTTTCTTAGAGGAAGGAGGCAATCAGATAGACTTCGAATATAACAGACCAGCCATTTTTAATACTGTTCATGGGAATTTCAAAGATTTTCGTGAGAAAAGAGCAAACTTCTATAAAAACCTCAACAAAGAGAAGGATGACAACTTAGTTGAGAAGAATAAAATCTTGGATGAGATTCGTTCAATTACAGAAGGCGATGACATCTCTAAAGTAGCTACTAAAGACAACTCCAAAAGAATAAAGGATTTGCAGGCACAATGGAAAGATATTGGTTCAGTTCCAAAAGCAGGTGCAGATGAGCTATATAAATCATACCAAGCAGTAATTGACCGTTTCTACGATAGCAAACGAATGGCTTACGAGTTTCAACAACTCGACCGAGAGAAAAATTTGAAGATAAAAGTTGTGATTGTTGAGAAAGCGGAAGCTTTACTTGCCGAGCAAAATGTGACTGAGGCGGTTCAGCAATTGAATCTCCTTCATGATGAATATAAAACAGCAGGTCCCGTTCCGAGAGAAAGTCAGGCAGAACTTTGGAAACGTTTCAAAACTGCTTCTGATGAAATTTACGAACGTAAGCGTGCTTATGCAGAAGAGTACAAAAAACAACTTCAAGAAAATATGGAGTTGAAACAAGCACTTTGTTTAAGAGCTGAGGAGTTTATTGTATTTGACTCTAGCAGCATTAAGGAGTGGAATGAATCTACTAAACAACTTTTGGCTTTACAAGAAGAGTGGGATAAGGTAGGCGCATTGCCAAGAGAAGTTGCTAAAAGCATCAATAAGCAATTCTGGAAAAATTTCAAGCAGTTTTTCACTAACAAGCAAGCGTTCTTCAACAAGCTGGATGAATCTCGAAAAGAGAATTTGGAGAAGAAAATTGTATTAGCTCAGAAGGCAGAAGAATTGCAAGACCAAACAGAAAATTGGGATGCTACTGCTAATGAGTTGAAAAGATTGCAGAGAGAATGGAAAGCCATTGGCCCTGTTCCTGAAGCGCAAAGAGATATAGTTTATAAAAAATTCAAGGCAGCTTGCGATGCTTTCTTCGAGCAGAAGAGAAACAAAAGAGCCGTTGAGGATAAGAAATTTGAAGAAAACCTTGCTCAGAAAAATGAGGTGGTTGCCGAAATTGAGAAGCTTTCAGGAACTGCTGATGTTGAGAAGTTGAAAACATTAAAAACTCAATTCTTGGAAATCGGGTTTGTGCCAAGAGACAACATGAACACGCTGATGGATAAATTCACAAATGCTGTGGATAAGTTTTTCGCTACTACTGATTTGGATGAAGATGAGCGTGAGAAACAGAGCTTAGAAGTGTTGGCGGAAATCTACAAAAGCGGGCCAAAGGCAGATGAGCGTATGGAACGCAAAACACAAGCGATTCGTAACAAAATTAAGAATTTGGAAAATGATATTTCGCTTTGGCAAAACAACATTCAGTTCTTTGCTAAATCGAAAAATGCAGAAGCACTCACGAAAGAGTTTGCCCAGAAAATAGATAGTGCAAAATCAACACTTGAGAAATTGAAAAGGCAGTTCAAAGTAGTGAAAAATATATAATTTGACGTTGTTTGAATAGGAAAACCCCATCAAAATTGATTTTGATGGGGTTTTTTTTTCGAGTTTGGAAACTCTCGACAGATTAACTCAAGGCTCGAAGGCGATAGCGCCCGCTACGGGTTCCATAAGAAACCTTGATTAGCGAGAAAACTATCCTCTACTTTGGGCTATTTATATATTCCATTTACTATAAAAGAAAGGAATTTGTTCATGTGCTGTCATATCATGAGAAACGGGAACAATAGAAGTGTAGTTGTTCTTGACTGCCCATTCATCGGTATCGTCTCCTTTATCGTTGTTTATGAACTCTCCAGTAAGCCATAAGTATTTTCTTCCGTAAGGGTCTTCACGTTCGTCAAACTTCTCTACCCATTTGGCAATGGCTTGTCGGCAATATTTGATTCCCTTTATGGATTCTTCCTGTTTTTTCGGGAAGTTGACATTCAAGCAAATTCCTTTAGGCAAACCATTTTCCAAAACTTGCTTGGCAATTTTCTTAATCAATCCAGCAGTATGGGAAAAATCTGCTTCTCTACCGAAATCGGCAAGGGAAAAGCCTATTGAAGGCAAACCCTCAATAGAACCTTCTATGGTCGCTGACATAGTTCCTGAATAGAGAACACTTACCGATGTATTTGAGCCATGATTTACACCACTTACTACCAAATCAGGTGTTCTATCTTTTAGGAGATAGTTTTTTGCCAATTTGATGCAATCTGCAGGAGTTCCAGAACATTCATAGGCTTTTACGCCCAAGTCTTGGAAGATGTCAGATTCGTACACTTTAAGTGGTTCATTGATTGTAATTGCATGTCCCATTCCCGATTGTGGACTGTTTGGCGCAACGACTAAAACCTCTCCAAGTTCAGCCACGCACTCTACCAAATGTCTGATTCCATGAGCGGTAATTCCATCATCATTCGATACAACTATTAGAGGTTTTTTATTTGCCATAACTGAAGGGGAGTTTTGAGACTGGTGTAAAAAGAAAAAAGCTATTCAAAAAATGAATAGCCTTTCCAATCACACAATTATTATATATCAACCTATAATCTTATTTGTTTTGTCCGAAGACGCTACAAATAATTATCTTAAATTCTTTTTTTTAAATTTCTTACCTACTTTGTTCAACAAAGCTAGGAAATAGTTTTCACATATTCAACTCTACTTGAATCTTTTTCAGAAGTTTTTTTATCACTCTTATTTTTCTTGCCAAAAAACCCTAAAAGGATAAGTACTAATGAAACTTTCGCAATGATAGATATATGTTTTTTAAATGTCTGCATGGTGCTTTGAAAATTTAAGTAACTATTTGTACTGATGTTATCAATAGCTGTGCCATGAGAGTTATTCTACTGATTTTCAATTAATTATATCTAATTCACGCCTGATTCAGAACTTATAAAAGTGTTCGATTTGATACAGTTACTGTTCGATAGTGAACGAAATCGGACAGTATGATCAAAGAAAGGCAATCATCTTAATTTGATGATTGCCTTTCTTTGATGGAAAAACTACTTATTTACTTTCTTGATAAATATGCACATCTCTTTGTGGAAAAGGAATGCTGACACCTTCTGCATCGAATGCTTTCTTCACTTTTTCTTGCATATCGAAGTAAATACCCCAATAATCAGAAGATTTAGCCCAAGCTCGAACTACGAAGTTCACAGAACTATCTGCCATTTCCTTTACAGCGATAAAATGAGCTGGGTCTTTCAGTATCCTTGCATCTTCAGTTACTAATCTTTCTAAAATTGCCTTTGCTTGGTCAATATCATCATCATAGCCAATTCCAAAAACGAAATCTACCCTTCTCGTATCCATGGCAGAGAAATTGGTAATACTACCGTTTGCTACTGCTCCGTTCGGAACGGTAATGATTCTATTGTCTCCAGTTCTCAAAACGGTATGGAAAATCTGAATTTCAGCTACTGTTCCCGATTGCCCTTGTGTTTCAATGAAATCGCCTGCTTTGAATGGGCGAAATAACATAATTAAAGCACTCCCTGCAAAATTGGCTAATGAGCCTTGTAATGCCAAACCAATTGCTAAACCTGCCGCTCCTAAAATGGCAAGGAAAGAGGTTGTTTCTACGCCAACAAGCCCTGCAATGGATATGAGAAGTGCCACCTTTAACAATGCACTCAGAATATTTCCTAGAAAACTACTTAGTGTAGCATCTAAGTCATTTTTTTTCATTGCCTTTTTTGCTGTTTTGACAATAAACTTAATAACCATTAGACCAACAATCAGGACAACAATTGCCAATACTAATTTTGGCACATATTCAATGGCTAATTCGACTGCTTTATCAATATACTTATCTACATTCATGGTAACTTGATTTATGTAAAATAATTAATTTCTGCGAAGTTAAGTTCCTCGTTATGATTTGCAATTTTGGTTGGATTTGTTCACAAAATAGTTAAATTGGATGATTCAAACCGCATTTAATTTTAGGAACTTAGAAAAATGAGGTATTTTAGTTCGGAAAGCTAGAAAATTCAGAGTAAGCTTAGTTTACATGTAGAGCGTTCCTAAAATTGGCGGGGCGCACCTTGCGGAACGAATTCTTAGACATTGACTTAGAGTTCTCAACAGCATTCTTTCTTCTGATAACCAATCAGTAACGAAATCCAACAAATAAAAAAAAGCACAAGCATGAACGCTTGTGCTAGAAGTAAAAAGGTTGAGTGACTTTTACAAAATCATTCCCGCAGCTACAGTTTCGTTAGTGAATTCATCTACCAA
Source organism: Flammeovirgaceae bacterium (assembly GCA_047633715.1). Lineage (GTDB taxonomy): Bacteria > Bacteroidota > Bacteroidia > Cytophagales > Flammeovirgaceae > JBLIFI01. The sequence goes on along the minus strand of JBLIFI010000126.1, from coordinate 2,972 downwards.
AATAACGCTTCCTGTTCCACGGTTTTTGGTGTAGGCATCGTACAGGAGTGGTTTTGTGGTTCTGATTAAAATTCTGCCAATATCGTTCAAGCCAACTGTTTTGTCATTTTCGGAGCGATGTAAGGTATTGATATTCACTTTGTAGCGAATGTCTTTCACAATGCAACGTACTTCATTAGAGGTGTGCCGAACTATGTATTTTCCCCTCAGCTTAATTGGGCTTTGGTGGAGCCAACAAACCATCAAATCTACATCTTGACTGACTTCTGGTTGATTTTTTGGCTTGGCAATCATATCGCCACGGCTGATGTCAATCTCGTCTTCCAGAGTCATGACAACTGACATGGGTGAGAATGCTTCTGCGAGTTTGCCATCAATGGTTTCAATGGTTTTGATTTTGGTTGTGAAGCCAGAGGGCAAGGCAACTACCTCATCGCCAGGCTTGAAAACTCCGCCTTCAATTTGCCCTGCATAACCACGGAAATCATGAAATTCGTCTGATTGTGGGCGAATCACTCGCTGAACTGGGAAGCGGGAATCTACCAAATTTCTATCTGTAGCGATTTGAACTGACTCCAAAGTGTACAATAAAGAACCGCCTTTGTACCAAGGCATTTTCTCGGAAGCATCTACCACATTGTCGCCATAAAGTGCGCTGATTGGAATGTAGCGAATGTCTGGAATATCGAGTTTGGAGGAGAAATCGGCAAATTCTTTTTTGACTTCCAAGAAGCGTTCTTCGGAATAATCTGCCAAATCCATTTTATTGACGCAAACTACTATATGTTTTATTCCCAATAAGCTGGCAATAAAAGTATGTCGACAAGTTTGCTCGATTACGCCTTTTCGGGCATCAATAAGAATGATTGCCAAGTTGGCGGAAGATGCGCCAGTTACCATATTTCGGGTATATTGAATATGCCCTGGTGTGTCGGCAATAATGAATTTACGCTTTGGTGTGGCAAAATAGCGATATGCTACATCAATGGTAATTCCTTGCTCACGCTCGGCTTTCAAACCATCGGTGAGCAATGCTAAATTCACATTTTCGTCTCCACGCTTCTTACTGGAAGTTTCAATTGCTTCCATCTGGTCTTCGAAAATGGATTTTGTATCGTACATCAATCTTCCGATTAACGTGCTTTTTCCATCATCTACGCTTCCTGCTGTGGTGAAGCGCAATAAATCCATATCTAAATATTCACTCATTTTTGAATTGGTGATTTTGTGAATTGGCGAATTAGATTTCGATGTTTGAAATTGCCTTCATTCGCCTTATTTTTTTAAGATTATTGAGTCTTTTTTGAGAAAGGATAATTAAATAACATGTCTTTTCTCCTTCCTCCTTTTTCTTTTCTCTTAAAAATATCCTTGCATTTTTCGTTCTTCCATGGCGGCTTCAGAGCGTTTATCATCTGCTCGCCCGCCACGTTCGGTTACTCTTGCTGAGGCAACTTCTTGAATAATGTCTGCCACAGTTGATGCTTCTGAATAGACCGCTCCTGTGCAAGTCATATCGCCCAAAGTTCGGTAACGAATAATCTGTTTTTTGTATTCTTCTCCTTCTGCAAGTGCAATGTGGTCGCACTTGGCGAGTAAAACACCATCTCTTTCCATCACTTCACGCTCATGCGAGAAATAAATACTGGGTAAGTCTAATTCTTCCAAAGCAATGTATTGCCAAACATCCATTTCAGTCCAATTACTGATTGGGAAGATTCGGAAGTTCTCATCTTTGTGTTTTTTGCAATTGTAGAGATTCCACAATTCTGGGCGTTGGTTTTTAGGGTCCCATTGCCCAAATTCATCTCTATGAGAGAAAAATCGTTCTTTGGCTCGTGCTTTTTCCTCGTCTCTTCTCGCTCCGCCAAATGCGCCATCAACTTGCAATTCTTCCAATGCTTCTAAAAGAGTGACGGATTGGAGTGCGTTTCTGCTCGGGTTCAGTCCTTTTTCTTCCATCGCAGTTCCTCTGTCAATGGAGTCTTGCACGTAGCGAACCATCAAATCTGCTCCAGTATCTTTCGCCAATTTATCTCGGAAGGCAATTGCTTCGGGGAAATTGTGCCCTGTATCTACATGAAGTAATGGGAAAGGGACTTTTGCGGGCCAAAATGCTTTTTGTGCCAATCGAGTGAGCACAATGGAGTCTTTTCCACCAGAAAATAGCAAAACTAAATTCTCTAAACTAGAAGCTGCTTCTCTGAAAATATAAATCGCTTCCGATTCGAGTTGCCTTAAATGGCTGATTGTATATGATTTCATTTTTGAGTAGTAATGAGTAACCGGTAGTGAGTAGTGAGTATAAAAATGAGGATTATGTGGCAAAGTTGTAAAAAAAACAGGGAAATCACGCAAATTGAGTTTCAATTCACAATTTCGCCAATCAATTCCCTAAAAGGCAAAAGCCTGCTTAAATTCTTTCAATTCTTCGGAAATGCTTTTTTGTGGAAGTTCCAAATAGCTCCAGATTTTGGCTGGATTGACTGCCTGTATTTCCCGCATTCTCATATTTTTGGAGACGAATATTGTTTCCAATTCAGGATAAAGCTCTTGGATTTCTTCAATGATTTCCTGAACACTCAAATTGTGTTCTGCCACATTATATGTTCCTGTTGGCAATTCCTTTTCGATAGCTTGTATCAAAGCCGAAGCCAATTTCTCTACATGAATGAAAGCTCTTTTTTGCGAGCCATCTCCATTTATGTTGATTCGTTCACTAAAGTTTGCCTCGAACATGAATCGATTGAAAACTGCATCAATCCGCATCACAGGATTGTAGCCATATACATTTCCAGAACGGAAAACATGCGTTCTAATCGTAGGTTTCAGCCTATCAACATGCTGCTCGCCTTGGTATTTGGAGATTCCATAGAAAGATTCTGGATGTGGTTCATAAGACTCATCTACCTCGTTTTCAGTACTTCCATAAACAGACATGCTACTCAAATAAATAAAATGTTTTACTGAAT
>JBLIFI010000125.1:0-10449 GCA_047633715.1 Flammeovirgaceae bacterium | reverse complement strand
CGCTGAATACTCACTTTTGAAAATATCATAACCGCCCATCGTGTTATGTCCACGAGAGCTGAAATACATGGTTTTCCCATCGGGATGAATGAAAACTCCTTCCTCATCAAACTCCGTGTTGATATTAAAACCTAAATTTCTAGCTTTTCCCCATTCCTCTTCGGCTTCATCCCAATCGCTTACGAAAATATCCATTCCACCCCGACTCAAATCTGGGCGGTCGCTAGTGAAGAACAACTGCTTGCCATCAAAAGAGAAACTGGCAGATGATTCTTTGTACTTTTTGGTGTTGATATTTTTACCCAAGTCTTTCGGAGAAGACCAATCTGTCCCTTCAAAATCACACTCAAACAAATCCCCTTCCCGAAAAATTAGCATTCTTGTTCCATCTGGAGAAAGCCCAACCGTGGCATCGTTGTATTTATTATTTACATGATCGCCCAGGTTTTCCGCCTTGCTCCAAACGCCATTTTGTTTGTGCGAAACATAAATATCTTCATAATAATGGTAATCCTGCCCTTGTTCTCCACCTTGTGTTGTGGGTCTTTTTGCAGTAAAAACCATCATGGTTTCATCTGCAGTAACAATTGGGCAATAATCTGGGTAGGCAGAGTTCACAATACTTCCCAAATTGTCTATAAAAACTCTTCGTGGTTTTTCTTGCGACATTCTTTTACCCGTTTTGCACTCTTCCACTCGCTTGAATACCGAGCCGTAATCGTAGATTGGAGCTTCTTGAGAGTATTTCATAAACTCCTTATATTCCTGAATTGCCTCATCCCATTTTTTTAGTAAATGATTTCCACGCCCCAAATAGTAGTGAATTTCTTTACTTTGGTTTGGATTGAGTTTGTAAGAATAGGCGAAATATCGGAGCGATTCCATCTTGTTATCGTGCGGAGACAGTAAATAACAAACTCCTATTTGAAAATTCAATGCAGCACTATGCGGATTGAATTTATAAGCAGCTTGGTAATAATCAATTGCCTTATGGTAAGCCATATCTTCCACATAGCCGTCCCCTTCCTCAAAAGCATCCATTGCTTCCTTGAACTGTTTTTTTTGTTCTTTCGGGAAGTTGTTTTTATCGAATGGAACATCTGCTTGTTGTGCAAAATTGCTGATTGCATAAAAAGTGAACAGCAAAAAAAAGCATATTTTCTTCATAGTATGTTCGGGAATTCATTCAGGAATAAAGTTTTCAACTGCGTTGTATTGTTCAAATTTACAAATTTTGAATAAGTTTCAGCTAGTTTATAATTGCCTGATTCTATGTGTCTTATTTCCTTTCATATGTTTCAAGAATAGATGAAGTGTTAGAATCTAGCTCAATTTTCTCCCAACTACCAATTTGGTCAAGTGCCGTGAGCGATTTTTTGAGGTAGGGCAATTTCCTATTCCGAATATCTGTCCCATCTTTAGCGACCTCCACATTTTCCAAACTCCCACGAGTATATTTATATTCTATGACTGAATCAGCAAAGCTTTCTGAGATTTCCAACTTCAAGCCAAATTTCTCTCCACCCAACCAGTTTAAGCGATAATTTTCATCTTTCGGATTCCACTCATTGAAATTCCCCATCATATAAATAGGTGTTTTGGAAGTGTTATAAGGCGCAATCGACTCCAAAACAATAGTAATGGAAGGCTCGCCAAACCCGCAAGAAGCAAGGAAAATGAGAAGGGAAACTGAAAATATATATTTGAAACGCATCTTGTTTTTGAGTGAATAATTAAAAGATTAAGAAAAGAGTTTTTGGTTTTTTGATGATTGAAAAATGAAAGTGTTTAGTCTTCCTTCAATAAATCCTCAAATGAATTCGCAATTCTCATGACATCTCCACCATCGTGGTAGTAAATCCAAACTGAATAATTATCAGATGAGTCAATGTAAAGATAATCTCCATTTTCTTCTCCTATGACAAATCCAGACTCAACTCTATTCAGGTCTATCTTGCCAACATTGGATTCTGTAAACTCGTTTCCACTATATTCACGTTGAACTTGGATATATAATTTTAGACACTCAAAATTCATTGCTTTACCAACATCATTCATTTCCCATGTCTCTAGTAATACACTTTCGCTCATTATTTGCCAATATCTGTTTTCTGAGTGTGAATTTTCTTCCTTATATTCATCAAAAGCTATTTCATCGCCCTCTGGGTTTTCTCTTAGGAAATTTAAGTAAGCTATCGGTAGTTTCTTATTGTACTTTTCTTCTATTTCCATACTCCTTCACAAAGTTTATTACCCTCAAATCTATAAATCAATCTGCTATTTACCCTGATGTTGTTCTCTCAGCAAATCATTCACGGTTTTCACAGGGTTGAATGTAGAGACGGGAACTTCTACAAAAACCGTATTCCAGTTTGCCATTGCTCCATTCCAAAGCCCTGGGAGTTCCTGTGCTTTTAGGTCTTTGCCATATTTGGATTTCAAGGCGATGAAGCCTGTTTTCGGGTCTCGGAACTTCATTAAATCGAATTTATTCCCCTTGTAATCTTTCAACCCGCAAATCAAATCTACAGGATTGAAATGGCTCGATTCATTCATGATTTTTGTTTTAGAAGAATCATCCATATCAATTTGCGCAGATTCCACAATTTGTAGCGAGAGTGAACCATCGGAATTGGTTACCCAGAATGGACCTCCGCCCGGTTCGCCTTCATTTTTTACCATGCCACAAACCCGAATTGGTCTGTTGAGTTTATCTTTCAGGTAACTCAGTTTTTCTTCTTTTCCAAGCAAATTGAAGCCTTCGTATTTTTGGCAAAGCTCATTCTCTAAGAAGCTGGAGATTTCGGCAATCAATTCATCAGAACCTTCTGACTCCAACCGAGAAAGGTATTTGAAAATACGAGTTTGATAATCTAATAAAATGCCCGCTAAGGCTTTTTTGTAAAGCTTGGTTTCGGGTTTCAACTTATCGGGAACGATATTATCGATGTTCTTAACAAACACAATATCAGCATCTTGCTCATTCAGGTTGGAAAGTAAAGCTCCATGCCCGCCTGGTCGGAAAAGGATCGAGTTATCTGGTTCACGGAAAGGGTTGTTTTCCATATCTACGGCAATTGTATCGGTAGATTTTTTTTGCTCGGAGTAGGAGGTTTCAAATTTGGCATCGAACATTTTTTCATACTCGTTCTGCACTTCAGTCACTTTTTGGGTAAATTTCTCTTTGTGTTCTGGCGAAACTGTAAAATGGAGTTTCGCAACATTTCCCTTGCCTTTTGCATATGCTGCACCTTCCACCAAATGCTCTTCCAAAGGCGTGCGACTTCCATTTTCATAGCTGTGGAATTTCAATAATCCTTTCGGCAAACTACCATAATCCAGCCCATTTTTGTTGAGCAAATTGGAAAGGAGTTTGACATATTCCTTTTTCAGGTGGGTTTCTTCTAGTTCATTTCCATCTCCGAAAGTCTTTTTCAAATCTTCATAGAAGGCAAAATTATTCAACTTTTTGAAGAAATAATGGACTGAATTGAAACCTACATCGGAAGTGAATTTCTCATAGGCTTTTTCCGAACCATCATATTCTTTCATGAAAGTAAACAGGTGTTTGAACATTCGGCTGGCCGCACCCGAAGCAGGAACAAATTTGAGAATGTCTTTGTCTGAAATTGAGTTGTCGTAGCTAGAGACCGCTTGTTGTAGTTGTTCATTTTCAAGCCTCAAAACACCGTCTCCAACCGTGGCTGGAGCTTGAATATCGGCAAATGGGAAGCCTGATTTGAAGTTTTCAAGTTGATTTTCTATTTCGGAAATCTCAATTCCTAGTTTTTTGATTTGAGCAAGGTCGGTTTGGCTGAACATGATTTCTCTGTTATGAGTTTTTGGTTGGATTTTAGGGCGCATCTCAAAATGTCGCACACTAAAAAAAGAGGTTGTCTGACAATTTTTGTGATTGATGTGTTCCATGAAATACGAAATAAGGAATAATCATCAATTACAGCCTCCAGATTAGACAACTAATCTGATCTGTTTTTGACCTCCACAAAATTTGTCAGAGAACCAAAAAAGATACGCTGGCAGAGGTTGAAAACCCTGCCAGACGTTGGGTTTATTAGAAATCTGACATTCATAATGCGCCATTATTTCATTTAAAAAGCGCATTTTAATTTATTGCGACATTTTGAGATGCGCCCGGATTTTATGACTTCTCAATTTATAATTAAAACTGATTAGTTTGGCATATTTTGCTTCAAAATTATAATAATCTTTAATGGATGGAATCTAATTCTACTTTAAGACTCTAACCTTTTTTTATCTGAATTATGTTTGTGTGACTCCTTTGACCATCGGAAAGGTCTGAAAAAGACCATTTCCGAGGAGTGTTTTCATTTTTTGTACAGTAATCTATGAGCTGTTTTGACTTGAGTATTCAAAATGAATACGATATTCCTAGAGTCTTAAAGTAGAACTAATTCCGATAATTTTATAAATCCGATGAATCTTAGCATAAATTTGAATCCTAAAACTACAAGTAGCTAAAATAGTGGAGTTCACTAATTATCTCCAAACACAAAATAAGTAGCTCGTGCTAAATAATTTTCTATTTTTAGGAGCATCAAAGGAGTAGGGCGCATCTCAAAATGTCGCACACTAAAAAAACATACGCTGGCAGAGGTGTCGATGGCGACAGCATCGGCTGTCCGATCCCAGCAAACCCTGCCGAGGGTCGGACCCCAGACGTTGGGGTTATTAGAAATCTAGCATTCATAATGCTCCATTTATTTCATTTAAAAAGTTTTAATTTATTGCGACAAAATGAGATGCGCCCAAGGAGTAATCCTGTTCGGTCGCAATTTTATTGCGACCGAAACAAAGCTTCGCATCTCTGATGCCTTTCAATCTAAGGAACGGAAATTAAATAAGATGCTACTTTCTCTTGTTTCTTTTTGGGCTATTCTTCGTTAAAAAAGTTTGCCGTAGCGGTGCTATGACAAACTTTTTTGCCTAAACTAGCCTCAAAAATAAACTGCGACAAAACACGCATTTATTTATTCCCCGTTCCTAAGACATAGCAATGCTACGTCTCTACATAAATACGATAAAAACCGCATTTAATTTTGGGAGAGACTCGATTAAACAGATTGGGTTTCCAAGTCAAAATCCTACCGAATGATTGCGCTGAATTAAGAGTTGCCCAAAAATGGCGGGGCGCGCCTAGCGGAATGGACTTGAAGGATTTGGCTTGGAATAGGAGTGGGTTTTGATTTCTTCTCATCAATTGGGGAGTTGCGAAATCCAACTAAAAAACCTCCTATTTGAAAGCGAAAAAAAAATAGATGATTTAGGTATTTTTTTATAATGCTAGACCTCGGCAGCGGTTGAAAACCCTGCCGAAGGTTGGTGTTAAAGCCGTTCAACGCCTGGCAGGACCTACGGATTCTGCCAGCGATTCACTTTTGTTTAGCACTTATAGTGTTTTTTGTAGGTTCTTCTTCCCAGAAGAACTTTATTATTGTTGTCTTTTTTATTCCTCTGGGAAGAGGAGGCTACAGAAAATAAATAGTCATTAAAACAGAAAAAGGCTTTAAACCGAAGTTTAAAGCCTTTAAAAGTACCCACGAAAAGAGTCGAACTTTCACGGGATTGCTCCCACCAGCCCCTCAAGCTGGCGCGTCTACCAATTCCGCCACATGGGTATTACTAATCTTTGGTAGTGTGATCCCGCTGGGGCTCGAACCCAGGACCCTCTCATTAAAAGTGAGATGCTCTACCAGCTGAGCTACGGAATCAAAAAATCGTTAAAAAGCAGTTTAGGAGAAATATTGAATTTGATAAGACAACACTAGTTCCCCATATTTGCGGATGCAAAACTAATAGATATTCGAACTAATGCAAATGAGAATCAATAAATTATTTCAATTATTAAAAATGAGTAAAAAAAACTCGGTAAATACTGTTTGGATTTTCACTCTTTTGCTCATTTCATTTTCCTACAATGGATTTGCAAAGGATGCTACCACAGAACTAAATGTGGGAGATTCCCTCTTTCAGGCAAAAAAATATACGGAAGCGTTTGAGCATTATCAGAATGTGCTTAATAAGGGGAGATATGCCCCGCAAATGCTTTTGAAGATGGCTTATGTGAAGGAGGCGTTGAATGATTACCCACAGGCGTTGTATTACTTGAATCTCTCCTACTATATTCATCCTGACAGAGATGTGTTACAGAAAATGGAGGAGTTGGCGGAGGCAAACGATTTGTCTGGCTATGAATTTTCGGATTATGAATACATTGCTTCGATTTACCACGAATATCATGACCAAATAGCGATTGGAGGAACTGCATTGATTGTTTTTGGAGTGGGCTTGTTGCTTTGGCTCAAAAAGCGAAAGTCGAACTTGGCGTTTCCAGCGGTTGCTTTGACAATATTCATTGTATTTTTTGCCTCGGCAATCAACTTTGGCTTTCCACTTGCGCACGGAATTATTTACAAGAATCAAACTTTTTTGATGGATTCGCCTTCCGCAGGCTCAAAACTAATTGCCACGGTAAAGTCTGGACACAGAGTAGAGGTTTTGGAGAAACAAGATATTTGGCAAAAAGTACTTTGGAATGAGGAGGAAGTTTATGTGCGAAGTATGAATTTACTGTTGATTCAGTAGAATAAAAAAATCTTATACGTAAAATGCCACTAGCTAGAGCTAGTGGCATTTTACGTATAAGGAACTTCAGTAACATTCAAAACTGAGGCAAGTTATTACAAGGAACTTGCAATTTACAGTTCGTTTAGCAGAACGATTCCAAGAAATACGGATACATATCTCGCCAAGTTGTCCAATCATGTGGCATATCGTGCCCCCAAAGGTCTAAATGGTGGGGAATACTTTTGCTATTTAGCAAATGAGAAAACTCAACCGTTCGAGATGGTTTTTCCCATTTCCCTTGCCCAGTTGCCAACACTATTTTGCTTGCTCGCATGTGTTCCAACATTCCGTGGTCGTCAATTCTGCCTACATAATCTGCTGGGGAATTGAAATATACATTCTCATCGAAATGTCCTTTGGTGTAATCTTTCAAATCGTAAGAACCGCTCAATGGCAAAGTTCCTGCAAAAAGGTCTGGTCTGCGGAAGAAAATATTTGCCGACATCAACGCACCCAAGGAAACTCCAGAAGTGTAGATTGCCACATTTCCTCCACAATCATTTTTGATGAATGGAAGTACTTCTTCGGTAATGTAATCATTGTACTGATTTTGACGAATTCCCTTGTGAGGATTCGAAATTTGGTCGTTTAACCACGCATCTTGGTTTACGCTGTTTACAGAGTAAATTTTCAATCGCCCTGCATCAATCAAATGCTGAACTGACTTGATAACCATGAAGCGTTCGTACTCCAAAAAATCCGCTGCTGCACTTGGGAACATCAACAATGCAGGACCATGATGTCCATAAACAGCAATATCCATCCATTTATCTAGACGTGGGCTATGCCAGCCACCAACTTCTCTTCTCATAATTTTGTAGGTTTTAAGGTAAGGGGATTTATATTTTAAACAGCTAGAAGCTGTTGGCTACAAATGACTCTACTCAATCAAATTGATATTAGCACAGAAAGACTATTTCCGTAGAAACGCATTCATTCCCCCAAAGTAACTATTTTGTTTGGATTTCAATAATGATAGTCATTTGCGATTATGCAAACGATGGAAACCGATAGCTTATAAATTCAAAATTGCCCAAAAACAGCCTTTTGCGACTTCTGCCATTTTCTCATAATTCAAGGTTTCTGGCGTGTCTGAAGTTTGATGATAGTTCGGATTTCGGAAAAATGAAGTATCTGTAATCATGACTGCGGGAAAATCGAAAATCCAATAGTTTCTGTGGTCAGAAAAATCAATTCCCCGCAAGTTTTTTGGTGCATTGATTGATTCCACAGGAATACTTTCCCCTACTTTCATGTATTTTTTGAAATGCCGAGTGAGCTTTCCTTCGCCCAACTGCCCAACTACGGTAATGAAATTTCCTGTGGTTGGGTAAATGGCTTTAAGCGCACCAATCGGGTAGCTCTGAGATTTTGGTTCATCAGAAAAGTAACCAATCATTTCCAAGCAAATCATGGCTTTCACTTTCACGCCAGCTTTGGAGAGTGATTCTGCATGAATGTAACTTCCCATCTTCTTACTTCGGAAAAATGGTGGTTCTTCTAAAGAATAGGCAACCAATTCCACTCGGGTTTTGAGTTGGCTTTCGTGTTTTTTGAGGAGTTCGGCAATTGCCAACAATCCAGCTACTGCACTTCCATTGTCATCTGCGCCAGCTTGGTCGCCACAAACATCGTAATGCGCTCCGAGCACAATTACTTCATCGGTTTCTGGGCCAATTCTGGCAATAATATTTTTGTGTGGAATTCGCTTAGCCTCATAGTTTTGTAGTTCCGTTTCGTAACCCATTCCCTCTAATCGTTCTTGCACAAAATCGGCTGCTTTGTTCAGCATTGGCTGATTGTCGAAGTTCCTGGGAAAGCAACTATCTGCCAAATAATAGACATCTGCCTTCATTTGTTCTGGACTCACTTCTAAATTCTCAGGATTCGGAGGAAGCTTGCCAACAATTGGGTTGGAAATATAGAACGCGGAAATTGCTAGGAAAATAAAGATTCCAACAGTAAGATAAATTACCCACATAGGTTTTCTTTTGAACATGGCTTTGTGCTAAATAGTACTATTTCATTCCATCTAGAGTGTAAATGAAACGCTTGCGCCATATTGGTGAATATGAGATTGAATTAGGATAAATACATCAATTTTTTTCTGTAGTTGGCAAGCTCTAGCTTGTCAAAATTACCACTTCGGACAACCAAGAGGTTGTCCGCTACATAAAAACTCAAGGTAGTGCTTCTAATAATCTTGTATTGTAAAGACTTGCTAAGTCTCTCTAACTAAGGAACGGAAATTAAATAAGATACTACTTTCTTTTGTTTCTTTTTGGGCTATTCTTCGTTAAAAAAATTTGCCGTAGCGGTGCTATGCCAAACTTTTTTGCCTAAACTAGCCTCAAAAATAAACTGCGACAAAACACGCATTTATTTATTCCCCGTTCCTAAGAGTCATAAAAATTGCGAATTTTCGGAAGTCTAAATTGCTCAGGCTTAGCAAGTCTCAATATATCAACAACCAAACTCAACAATATGATTCTATAAATATGCTCAGTTGAAGTCGAACATACAATTATTCAAAAAGCCCTTTGTTTTGCCCAATTACTCTCGCATCCATTACCTCGTCAATGACGAATTGGCGGGAAGCTTCTGCCATTTGGTTGTATTGCTCGGAATCCATGTCTCTTGCCTCTTCAATTGCTTTGGCAAAACCTTGTTCGTCTTCAATAGAAATATCCCAACCAATGTTTTTCTGTTGGAGATTTCGCCACGGGGTTTGGTCGGAAATTAGGACTGGGCAACGATTTGCCAGAGATTCTATAATGGCGTGTCCGTAATTCTCATTCTGCGTGAAAAGTAACATGAAATGGTATTCCGAGAGCTTTTCTGGTAAATCATAGAAGGGAATTGCGCCCAAATAATTGATTTCTATGTGTTTGGATTCGGCAATTACTTTTTCGCATTCCAACCAATAATCAGCTTCATCTGCTGGGCCAATAATATCGAAACGGATTTTGCCACTTGTATTTTTTAGGATTTTCAGCATTCCCAACAGGTTTTTCTTTTGGGCAATCCGAGAGAGGAAAAAGAAGTTGACTGCTCCTTTTTGCTTTTCTACTTTGGTTGGAATTAGCTTCGGTAGCGTGGCAATGTTTTGTGCGATTTTTACCTCAGCTTTCTTTCCGAAAACTGCCTGAATTTCCTTTTCCTCCAACTCTGTGGAAGCGTGCCAAAGCATATTCTTATACAATCCCAAAAATTTGGAAGCTTTGATGAAAGTCATTTTCTTGGCTTTCTTTATCTCTAAAGCACCTTTTCCGAGCATTCCCCGTGGGGCAAGCACTTTTTTTGGATTTTGCTTAGATAATTTCAGAGCCACCAAAGGAAGGATTGTGAACTTGGGGGAAAACAAACTATTGAAATAAACTGTATCGTAATTTCCTGCCTTGAAAATTGCTTTGAACTCTTTTACATAGTTCTTTTCAATAGACAAATACATCACTTTATAGCCTTCTGTTTCAATCCAAGAATTGAATTCAATATTTTGGTAAGGCTCAGTTTCTCCGTGGTCTTTATTAGAAGTAACAATATGAATATCAAATTCATCTGAAAGACTCTCGGCAATATTTGCTACGGAACGAATTGGTCCGCCAGCTTTGTAGCCAGGCAGAAACCAATCTACAAAAATGAGTACTTTTTTACGCTTCAATTCCATGTTTCTCCATCCAGTTTTCCAAAACAATAAGTGGCCATAATCGAGACCAAGTAACAGAAGGATTTCCTATCAGAAACTCATTCCATAACTTTTTCAACTCATCTCCTTCAAAAATA
>JBLIFI010000124.1:0-10462 GCA_047633715.1 Flammeovirgaceae bacterium | reverse complement strand
TTAGCAAGTCAATGCTGGAAAAGTTTAGAGAAAAATATCAAAATCCAAAACTGAGTATTTTGGACTTAAAAGTGTACTGCAACCATAAATTTCATGCAAAATCAATAATTAATTGGTTTGTAAATAACCCAAAAATTAATTTTAATTCAATAAATGAAGAACAATTTTTGCCACACGACCTAATAAACCCCGCTTAAATGAAATTCATATTGAAAAGTGCATTTTAATTTATTGCGACAAAATGAGGTTAACCCGTTAAAATAGATTTTTCTATACTCCATTTATGCTGACGAGACACTTGCGTTTTACGCCACTTGAAGGCAACAGCATCGGCTACCAATCCCATCGCTTGGAAGCGAGTGGCAGAGCCTCAGGCACCAATATTCAAAAACGAAATAAGTCCCATAAGTAGTTACATTTGCACTATGGAAACGATAGATCAATTTATAGCAAAATTCGCCTCTGTTGTTTGGGGCTTACCACTCATCATTTTATTGATAGGAGGCGGGTTGTATCTTTTGATACGGTCCAGATTCATTGCTTTTAGATATCTAAAACATGCCATCTATATTACTGCTGGGAAATATGATAATGAGAATGACCCTGGTGATATTTCCCATTTTCAGGCACTTTCGACTGCGCTGGCATCTACTATTGGGATGGGTAATGTGGCGGGAGTAGCTGTTGCAATTTCCATTGGAGGTCCTGGGGCAATTTTTTGGATGTGGGTCAGCGGTGTGGTTGGTATGTCAACCAAGTTTTTTACTTCGACCTTAGCAATTATGTACCGAGGGAAAGATTCGGCAGGCGAAATACAGGGAGGACCGATGTATTTTATAACTGAGGGATTGGGACAAAATTGGAAACCTCTTGCGGTATTCTTCTCGGTTGCAGGTTTGGTAGGTGCTTTACCCATTTTCAATGTCAATCAACTAACTCAAGCTATCCGAGAAATTATTCTTTCTCCACATGGTTGGGATTATGGCTTTACGACCAATTTGATTATTGGACTTGTTTTGGCTGGAATTACCTCGGTAGTTATTTTAGGGGAACTGGAAAGGATTAGCAAAACGGCTTCTAGGTTAGTACCTTCGATGGTCATCTTATATTTTATTTCTGTGGTATCGATTTTAATTATGTATTCGAATCAGGTTCCTAGGTATTTCATGATGATTTTTACCGAAGCATTTGCCTTAAAAGGAGAGTCCTTATTTGGTGGAGTGTTAGGTACTTTGATTTTATTGGGAATACGGAGAGGTGCTTTTTCTAACGAAGCGGGAATTGGTACCGCTCCACTTGCCCACGGAGCGGCAAAAACCTCAGAACCAGTAAGAGAAGGATTGGTGGCAATGTTAGGACCACTTATTGATACTTTAATAGTGTGTACATTAACTGCATTGGCAATTTTGGTAACAGGAGTTTGGCAATCGGGAGAATCCAACGGTGTCAGCCTTACTGCGGCTGCATTCGAAAGTGCTTTCCCTGTTTATGGGAAATACTTATTGATGTTGACAGTTGCCGCTTTTAGTATTTCCTCGCTCTTCAGCTATTCTTATTATGGTTCTAAATGTCTTTCTTATTTGATTGGTGCTGATAAAAAACACTATTACAATTATTTCTATATCGCAAGTATTCTGATTGGTTCGACAACAAGCCTAAGCATGATGCTCAATTTGATTGATGGATTTTTTGCTTTAATGGCAATTCCGACAATGACTGCGACTTTAATTATGGCTCCAAGAGTATTGGCGGCTGCTAAAGATTATTTTGAAAGGATGAATTCAAATTCTCTGCCAACAGAGAACATAAAAAGTGAGGATAAAAATCCAAAATAAAAAGTGAGCAGCACGAAACATTACGAGAAAAACAGAAATAAATATATCAGAAATGAAACCTGGGAAAAACGATATAAAAGCAAAAATTAAATTTGAAATGGACGAATTGGAACTGTTACAAGAAAACACTTGGCAGATGGCTGAATCGTTTGGACTAGACAGCCGTATTGATAACTTGACAGGAAAAAGAAAAGTTGGTTTTTACAGTTGGGATTTGGACTGTTTAGAATGTGTCGTTTCAAATTTACAAAAGTCTCCCGAAGACAAGGAGGTTGCAGATAGAATTGCAAGGAAAATAGAAGAAGGTTATCTGTTTATTAGAGGGAAGTAAAACGTTTAATTATTAAGTTTCGCAACGTTATGTATGATATTTATTCATTATAATAAATTATATTTTTCTATGGAACTTCCAGCTTTTATTGTAGATTAAATCAAAGCAAACATGTACAATTGTTACAAAATCTATAAAAAGTGAGGCTCTATCGTGAATTTGGTTAAAAGGTATAACAAAACTAAGATTTGAAGAAATTAGCTTGTTTTTCGAGTTTGTTAAAACTCGAAAAACAAGCAATAAAACTGGTTCAAGCGGGGCTTCCCAAGCGTCCACACTTGAACCTAATAACTTAAACTTCAAAATCATGAATTGCACTCAATACCCAAATTCACGATAGAACCAAAAGTGAAATCACTTTCATTATTCTAAATGTTAAACTAGATATGGCGAAAAAGAAACCTAAACCTAAAATGATGTGGGTCTATTCTCCTACGGCAACGAAAGTAGAGAAAGACTCCATTTCAAGGCAGTTTGAATCTCTGATTGAAGAATTAAAAGAAAATCTTCAGCCAATTCCCGAACCTCAACAATTTAATCATTGTGTTGATATTTTCAGTAAATGGCGTGGCAATTTTTTCTATATTATGCAAAAATACAAAACTGGAGAAAATGGTGTTCAAGATTTTTTCGAAATTGGTTTAGTCCGCTTGGAATTTTATGGCGAAGATCGATTTAACCTTTCCTATTTCAGACATACAGGAAAATGGGAACCTTTATTTATGTATAACGACATTTCTTATGAGTCAGCAAAAAAGGCAATACTTGAAGACCCTACGTTTCAAGTATTTTAATAACATTTTCATTGATTCGTATTATTCTGTTATTCCATAAGTAGCGGTCTTTTTTTTCACCAACATAGAAGCATTATTTCTATTTGAATCGCATACTTATATTCAAGATTTCACAATCTAGTCGTAGCATCCGCTACGACTTTGAATACCTAGGAATCTGCCAAATTGGAAACATCAAACTCTACGCAAGAACGAGCGGACGTTCAAACAATGAAAAGGTTGTAGAAAAAGCCTAGGACCAGATGGTTAGCGAATACTACGACTCGATTCCTTTTGTAATCGTACTGCTAAATCACATTCCAAATAGCTCCAAAAATCGTTTTTTCTTCTTGAAAACCACTTGTTTATCAGGGTTTTGCCTGTTGTATTCTGCCACAGCTTCACCTTCATAGGTTTTGAAAAACTCAGGGTCAAAGTTGGCTTCGGCAAGGTTGGTGAGCACATAATCCATCGTGCGTTTTTCTTTGAGCCATTTGTCCCAAACCTCATGGCGATGGCGAGTACCAAATACGTTTACGCCTTTAATTTGGTCGGTGGTGGTTTCATAAACAATATGGATGCACTTATTTCCCTTGTCATTTTCCCAATACAATGACTCTTGCCCTTCTGGGTTTTTGGCAAGTACAATACCGTAGGTTTGGTATTCAATATCTATAAATTTGGCGGAGTTGAACCACGGGCCGGGTGTGTAAGGCATTTTATTGCCACACACATTTTGGGCAACCACCTCGCCAGTCATTCTGCCGACATACCAAACTGCCTCAATTGGTCTCCTGCCTTCGCTTGGGTCGGTGTGTTGAGCGCAATCGCCAATGGCATAGACATCAGGAATGTTGGTTTCCAGAAATTTGTTTACCAAAATCCCTCGCTCAATTTTCAGCTCAGTTCCTTTCAAAAAATCAATGTTTGGGCGAACTCCAGCCGTCAAGCCCACATATTGGCAGGGAATTTCCTCGCCTTTGCTCGTGATTACGGCTCGGACTTTTCCATTTTCATCGGACAAAATTTCTTTCAATTCTGTTTCCAACTGCAAATCAATCTTGTTCTTTATAATCTCCCGATTCACCATTTCTGACTCGCCTTTTGGGAGAACTCCATTCCAAAAACTATCATCTCGTACCAAAAAGCTGGTGGGAATATGCCGAGAGTGAAGCATTTCTGCCAACTCAATTCCAATCAAACCACCTCCAACTACCACCGCATGTTTCAAACCTTCAGAATGTTTTTCCAGATACTCCAAATCTTGGTAGCTGTACATCCCTCCTACTCCTTCTAAATCCTGACCTGGCCAACCGAATTTGTTCGGAGTAGAGCCAGTTGCCAGAATCAACTTATCGTAACTCACGCTAGAACCATCAGAATAATTAAGCTTCTTTTGCTCAAAGTCTACTGTCTCCACCCACTTTCTGACCAAATCAATCCTGTTTTTCTTCCAGAAACCATCTTCATAAGGTTTCGTGTGTTTAAACTTCATGTGTCCCATATAAATATACATGAGCGCAGTCCGAGAGAAAAAGTGGTCAGTCTCGCCAGAAATAACTGAAATTCTATGGTCGCTCAGTTTTCTGATGTGCCGAGCAGCAGTAATTCCAGCAATTCCGTTTCCTATAATGGCAATGTGCATAGTCAGTTTAGTTTTAAGTCTCGTATTCAATATCAGTTTATTGTAATTCTCAATTTTACGGCTCTGATATTGCCTAATTTCCTAATGATTAGTAAATTGAAGTCGGTTTGTGAACGCATTCCATCCGAAAAGAGTTCGTAGATAAAAATGTGATTGCAAAACTTGCAATGGCAACCCTTTCGTGATTTATGCGCTAAAGGGAAGTAAATGAATATTCATATTACTCCAAAATAGATAAAGTTATGCAAAAGTTCCTTCTTGCCTCCATTTTTTATGTTGCCGCCATTTTATGTTCCTCCAATGTGGCACAGGCACAAGATTTTTTCAAAGACGCTAATTCGTTTTTTGGCAAATATGTGAAGAATGGAAAAGTAAATTATGCATCCATCAAATCGAATCCTGAAGGACTTGATGCTTTAGTAGAAATGGTTGCCAACCAAAGTCTTGCAGGCAAAAGTGCCGATTTCAAGAAAGCATTCTACCTCAATGCCTACAACATTTCCACCATCAAAGGAATTGTAGATAAATATCCTGTGGTAGGTCCAATGAAAATAGAAGGTTTTTTCAAGACAAAAACACACAAAATTGCAGGAAAATCAACCACGCTGAACGACTTGGAAAACAAGACAATCCGACCAACTTACAAAGATGCTCGAGTTCATTTTGCCTTAGTTTGTGCTGCCAAAGGTTGCCCATCCATTGCCAATTTCGCTTTCATGCCATCCAAAGTGAATGTGCAACTCGAAAGCCAAACCAAGAGAGCCGCCAACAGCAGTTACTTCACCCGAGTAAGTGCCGAAAAGAAAGAAGTGAAACATTCCCAATTGTTCGATTGGTACAAAGCCGATTTCTTGGCAGAAGCTAGTTCAATTGTAGATTACCTGAATAAATACAGAACCACCAAAATCCCAGCAAACTACACAACAAGCACTTATAATTACGATTGGAACCTGAACAAATAGCAAGTTGGTAAAGTGGTAAAATAGAAAAGTGAAAAAGGGAAATTGAATCGAATTTGGTTCAAATTCCCTTTTTTATTTTGCCTATCAACTTAAAAAAAAGAGTTTGGTTGGATTTTCCTGATTGAGAATTGATGAGTGGAAACTCAAATCTATGATAATTCTAAGCTGATTTTCTCAAGTATATTCCGCCAATTTTTGGGGAAGATTTTACAAATACCAACATCAACCCTTTCAAAGGCAGTTCTCCACAAACTTGCCAGCTCTCTTTCAGTAAATCCCCAAAATTGAATGCGGTTGCTATTCATAAATATTCTTTCTTCTTTCTAACTCTTTTGCTATCAATTTTTCCAAATCATCATGTTTGATTTTCAACGTATTGGAAGTAATAGAAATTGGAGAGTCACACATTTTGTGGTTGATTTTAATTGTTTTTTTGTAGAATCCATTTCTTGCTTTGTTAATGTACTTATCGGGTTTATCCGTAAAAATTATCAAAGTCTTTGTAGAAGCGATTTCCAAAGTTTCAACTCTCAATATGTCTTCCCAATTAATCAGCCCAACACTTGTTGCGCTAGAGTTGTCATTTATTCCGTTTTCATCAATGGTCAAACCCATTTTATTATCTAAAAGCTTCCTGACAATAATAATCAGACAAAACCCAAAAAAGGTAACAGAGACAAATCCTATAACTTTTATAGCTCCCATATTTGAAGCTAAAGAACTTACGAACATGTCTGACTTCAAGATGAACAAAAATCCAAAAACAACAAATACAATTGACCCAATCAATGCCAATAGGATTTTGGTTTTGCTAAACTCAATTTCTATTCTGTTATTCATATTTTCCCTTTTTCATCTTGCTACTCAATACTCACTACTTGATACTAACTAATACCCCATCGCCTTATCATCTCCTCTCGTAATATCTGCGGCACCTTCTAGTGTTCCATCCGATTTCACTAAAATCGCTTCAATTTTACCCAATTGTGGAGTGGTTTTCAGCACATGCCCAAATTTTTGGAGTTGGGAGATTGTGGTGGAATCGAATGCGCCTTCTTCGTAGAAAACTTGGTCGGGCAACCATTGTGAGTGGAATTTCTTGGCATTCACAGACTCTTGCATGTTCATTCCGTGGTCAATCACATTCAGAATTGATTGATAAACCGAAGTGATAATGGTAGAACCTCCAGGCGTTCCGACTACCATAAATAGCTTTCCATCAGGATTCTCTACAATGGTTGGCGTCATGCTACTCAGCATTCTTTTTTCTGGAGCAATTGCATTTGCTTTCCCTCCAACCAAGCCAAACATATTCGAAACGCCAGGCTTAATGCTAAAATCATCCATTTCGTTGTTTAGGAAGAAACCTGCGCCTTTTACCATCAATTTACTTCCATAATTCCCATTCAAAGTGGTAGTGATGGAAACCGCATTTCCTTCTTTATCTACAATAGAAAAATGAGTGGTTTCAAAACTCTCAATCATAGCTACTTTCCCTGCTTTAATTTCTTCAGATGGAGTTTTTGCTTCCGATTCTATATCTGCAAATCGTTCTTGCAGATAAGTTTTGTCAAGCAGTTTCGCTACAGGAACTTCAAAGAAGTCCATATCGCCCAAATGTGTGGCTCGGTCGGCATAAACTCTGCGCTCCAACTCTACCATATAATGAGCCGTTTGAGCAGAATTATGTCCAGTTTCTGTCAATCCAAATCGCTCAGAACCTTGCAAGAGTTGCGCTAAGGCAATTCCCCCACTCGAAGGCGGAGGCATGGAAATTACTTTATAGCCTTTGTAATTTGCCGAAACAGGCTTTCTCCAAACCACTTCGTAATCATCCAAATCTTCTTGTATGAGAATTCCCCCATTTTGCTGGATTTGGTCGAGAAGTAATTTCGCAGTTTCTCCTGCATAAAATCCACTTCGTCCATTATCTCGAATCAATTCTAGCGTTTTTGCTAACTCAATATGTTTGATAGAATCGCCCAATTCCCAACCTGTGGAATCCAACAAGTAACACTCTTTCCCATTAGCTTTTTCAAAATCTGCTTGATAGGAATTGAATTTTTCGGCTTCCAAAGTGGTAAGCAGAAAGCCGTTTTTCGCTAAATCAATTGCAGGCTGAATCAACTCTTTGAATGGGAGTTTCCCGCCCAAGCTATCGTAGGTTTGCAACATCCCTTCCACACTTCCAGGAACGCCAACTGCCAATGCGCCAAATGTGCTTGCATTTTTAATTGGGTTTCCTTCGTCATCTAAAAACATATCTTTAGAAGCTTTTTTTGGTGCTTTCTCACGAAAATCCAATGTACCAGATTCGCCATTTGCCTTGCGGAAAACCATAAATCCACCACCTCCAACATTCCCTGCTCTTGGGTAAACCACCGCCAAAGCAAATTTAACCGCTATGGCCGCATCGAAAGCATTTCCACCTTTTTCCAAAACTGCCAGCCCAATTTCAGAAGCTAATGGATGTGCAGTTACAACCATTCCATTTTCGGCAATTTCGCCCTCCAACCTTTTCTCTTCCATGGGAACAGGCAAATTGCAAGAAAAGACCAGTAAAAAAACAGGTAAAAAAAGTTGGATTTTTTTCATGATTGGATTTGGAAATTGATGGAAGAATGGGAAATATATCTTTTGACACCAAAGGTAAGCAACTCTGTAGAAGTTGTTTGGTTAAAAAAACAATCAAGTTTGATGTTTTTTCCTTTTAAAGCTCCTGTTTGGAGATTGATTATTGAAACAATTTTGTTTTTCAGCTTCTTTAGTAAGAAATCGAAACTTTTCAATCAGAATACTTTACGTCCCATGAAACTCCCCGACTTACTCCAAAATACTTTAGATGAACTCATTCGAGGTTCGGTAGATAGAAAGCATCCATTCCGATTCGTAACTCTCAGCACAATTGGGAAGCATAATTTCCCAGAAAGTAGGTTGGTGGTTTTCAGAAAGTTCGATAAGGAAAACAAGAAAATCAGAATCTATACCGATTCCCGCTCCGAGAAAATGGCAGATTTGGAGTTGAATCAACAGAAATGCGCATTGCTTTTTTGGAATCAGAAAAAGCGTTGGCAAATCAGGATTCATGCAAAAGCAGCATTTGTAAAAGGGGAGGAAGCCGAACAAGCTTATCAAAGCCTTCCCGAAGCAGGTCAGGATGCTTATAATTCCCAACTTCCGCCTAGCACAAAAGTAGACTCCTTTGCGAAATCCAACCAATTTAAGGAAAGCTATGATTCGAAAAACTTCGTGATTTTGGAGTTGGAGATAATAGATTTAGAAATATTGCAACTGAAAGACAAAGAACACATTCGGGCATTTTATACTTTTGAAAATGGCGAGTTGAAGGAAAGCAGTTGGTTGGTGGCTTAGGAAAAAGTTGGCGATTTAGTGAGTTAGAGAATTGGCGAATTACAAAAAATAGTAAAGAAGTGGGTTCTCTGACAAATTTTGTAGAGGTCAAAAACAGCTCAGATTAGTTGTCTAATCTGGAGGCTGTAATTGATGATTATTCCTTATTTCATGGAACACATCAATCACAAAAATTGTCAGACAACCAGAAATTCTTTCAATCCTTCTTCCTCAATGCTAACTTGCGAGAAAATAATTTGATAGTTGTAAACAAGTAATGCAAAAACAACAATGAGACATGGCGCAAACGTCCGCTTGTGCCTAAATTGCGTAAAACAGCATTACCTCTTTCACACTACCAATAATTCATCTTGTTTTGGAAATCTAAATCAAGGAAAATCTTTCTAATCTTCTTTTAATCAAGGTCTATGTTTGAGACAATACAATGGCACCCAGTTTTCAAAGCAATTCATATTATTGGATTCGTTTCTTGGTTTGCCGCACTTTTTTATTGGGTTCGTATTTTCATTTACCATGTGGAAGCGCAGGGGAAATCGGAAGAGGAACAAAAAGTGCTTATTCCCCAATTTGAGCTGATGGAAAGCCGAGTGTATAAAGTAATTGCCAACCCAGCCATGATTCTAACTTTGATTGGGGGAATTGCCATGCTCATCAATCAACCTTTCTGGCTCAAACAAGGTTGGATGCACGCCAAATTAGGCTTGTTGATTTTTTTAGTTGGCTACCATCATTATTGCCTCAGCATTATGAAAAAGCTGGCAAAAGGCGAAACTCCAATGACAGCCAATAAATTACGAATGTTCAATGAAGTCGCCACACTATTTTTAGTAGCAATTGTATTGCTCGCAGTTTTCAAGAATTTCGCCAATTTCGGGTTAGTATTCGCTATTTTGATTGTGCTGGGCTTCCTAATGAATTTGGGAATCAAAGCTTACAAAAAAACGAGAATTAAGGAAGAAGAAGCGATGAAGAAATAGTACAAAGTCGTGAGTCTTTAGTCGTAAGTATTCGATGACTCTTCAAGCTCTGATTTTGGATTCTAATATCATACACAAAAAGAATAAAACCGAGCTTTGGTCTTACCCAACCCAACTAGCAAATGCTTTGGACTAAAGACTAAAGACTAAAGACATAATAATGAGAATTGATATAATTACTTGCCTCCCGAAATTACTAGAAAGTCCATTTTCCCACTCAATCCTAAAAAGAGCGCAGGACAAAGGTTTGGTAGAAGTTTGCGTGCACGATTTGAGAGAATTTGCCATTGGAAAACATAAAAATGTAGATGATTACGCCTACGGAGTTGGTGCGGGAATGGTCTTGATGATTGAGCCAATTGCCAAGTGCATTGAAAGCCTGAAAGCTGAAAGAGATTACGATGAAATCATTTATATGACTCCCGATGGCGAGCAATTCAATCAGGGAATTGCCAATTCACTTTCGCTCTGCAAAAACATCATGATTTTATGCGGACATTATAAAGGTGTGGATGAGCGAGTTCGAGAACGGTTTATTACCAAAGAAATCAGCGTAGGAGATTTTGT
>JBLIFI010000123.1:0-10489 GCA_047633715.1 Flammeovirgaceae bacterium | reverse complement strand
ATTTATCAACAGCGGAATGGCTATCAAATAGGCGATTGCGGAAATTGCCTGAACTATCAAATAGGCTTTAATTCTGACTTGTGCCAACAGAACTCCACCCAATAAAAACCCGCTCAATCGAAAAAAGTCTCCTAAGAGTTGAAATCTGAATAAATCGCTGGCAATGACAAATTCATCTGTGAAAACAAATTCCATAATCCAAGTCTTGAGAAAGTAAACGAACGCCAAACCTGCAATTAGCACCAAGCAAACCATTCCGAAAGTACTTCGTAAATATTGACTTAACTTTGCTTTTTCTGGAATCAGTTTGGTGACTTGCGGGTAAAAAATTGCCATCACTATTGCCGTAAATGCGCCCGAATAATAGGTGGAAATAGTGGCGACCGATTGCCAAAAACCTGTATTTTCCGAACTGAAATAGTAGATGGAATACTCTCGAACTCCAAAACTGACGACTCGCTCAAATAGCAAAAAAAAGATTGCCATGAGTAAGAAAGAACCCAAATCTCGAAAGGAATCGGTGTTCCATTTCAAGCTGATTGGAGAATAATTCTGCTTAATGAGGCGGTAAGTAAACAGGAATGTGAAAATGACAGAAAAGCCCAATCCGAGTGGAAAAGCTAAAAGCGAGTAGGAGGGAAGCCATTTTGTGAAAATTACCAATAGGCAGATTGCCAATAAGTTACCGAATACACTAAGAATAGAAAGTCGTTGGAAATCTTCCTCAATTTGCCAGAATAATAATAGAAATACGTGAATGAGATACGCAAAAGTGGCAGTCAGAAAAATCGCTCCCCAAACCAAACTGGAAATTCTGAAGGTAAATAAGGAGAAAAATGATTGATGGAAAAGCAACAAATAAGCTCCAACCACTACAAAAGAGGCGAGGTTCATCAGAATTGCCATTCCGACATAACTTCCTTTCTGTTTTGGAGTAAGGTTTCGCTTACTCAGCACCTGAATTGTGCCTTTATGAACGCCTTCTTGTGGAATTGCCAAGGTCAAATTGAACAAATCCATGATGTGAGCAAAAAGCGTAATCCCCGTAGTTCCCAAGAAAACCGCCATGATTTTATTAAAAATCAGACTACTTCCCAATTTGATAAAAGTGGAAATAATTAACCATTTACTATTTTGCAGGAACTTCCAAGCGAGTTTTCGTTGAATCAAAGAATCAAAGAATTAGATGATTAGATAGGTAGATGGCTAGGTTGTTAGGAAATCAGATGGTTGTAAGGTTGGGATTTAGCTAACTAACTAGACATGTCAAATATAAAAATAAAAGCTCCAAATCCTAGTCCTCTAACAATCTGAGTATTTAACCATCTATCTATCTTCTCCGAATGGCAAAACTAGCACAGGAACTTTAGATTTGTTGACAATTTTAGCCGAAACGCTTTCAAATAGCAAACTATGGAAAAAACTATGTTCATGATGTCCGACTACAATCAAATCTACATTGAGTTTCTCGGACTCTTCCAACACCATTTCCACGGTTGCGCCTTGAATGAGCAAACCTTCTGCTTCAATATCGAAACTTTCTAGCTGATGGGCATAAACCTGCAATTTTCTATGCTCTTCCCGCAACTCTTCCGCCAAGCTGTCCCGAATGTATTGCGGTCCAACATCATAGCCTACAAAATCGGGTTCAGGCGGAGCAACATGAATTAGCCAAACTTTCGCTCCGAAAGCCTTGGCAAATTTTGCCGATTCGGAAATGAGCACTTGGGTTTCTTTATGGAAATCTATTCCTACGAGTATGTTTTTCATGTTTTTAGTATTGGATTGATGTTACGAAAGCTATAATTTATGGCTCATAAACAAGTTTTTACTGATGTTATACAGGATGTTTTTTTGTTGGATTTTGTAAATTGTTCATTGATGAGAAGAAATTAACATTTTCGAGAACTCGCCAAAAGACCCTGAGCGTTAAGTAAGTTGGTTAGCAGTCGAAAGTAAGGTGCACCCCGCCAATTTTGGTGAGTGGCTTGTCTATTTGAACGCCTTTTTTTCCAAATTCAATCCTGTTAGATTCCAAACTCAATTTTGGTTTCCTTTCCCCAAAATTGAATGCGGTCGTTTGGTTGTGGTGTTAACTCTAAATTCGTACATCCGCTTATATCTCAATCCAACTCAAAATACTATTATAAATTCGGTAGCGTGAAACAGGTAGGTTAGAATACATACTACTGTACATTTCAGAAAGATAAGACTTCGGCAGCGGTTGAAGACCCTGCAGAAGGTTGTTTTTAAATACGTTCAACGTCTGGCAGGACCTGCGCACTCTGCCAGCGTCTCACTTTTGTATAGTAGCATGGTTAGAATAATAATAAATCATAGCGCAAGCGTCCGCTTGTGCCTTAATATCCACAAGCAACCTTACTTGTTTCGTACTACCATAAATTCTTTGCTGATTTGATTTCCAGATTTCATCTATCGTCTTTTATCCCGATTCTATTGTCCACTTCCCGAAGCTTTCCTAAATTACGAAAAAATAACCAACCAAAACCATGAGCAAAATCAGTACTTCAGATAATATTGTTACTTCCGAAATTGAAAATGGGATTAAAACCATTTCTCTGAACATTCCTAAAAAGAAGAATCCACTCAAGCCTGAAACTATGGTTTTGATGTTAGAAGCCATTAAAGCAAGTGCCTCAGACGGAACAAAAGTGATTGTTTTGACTGGAGCAGGTGGGAATTTCAGCTCTGGTGCTATGCTTGATGCAAGCATGATGCAAGATTTTGATGTAACCGATTATTTGAGAGAGAAAGTGAATCCTGTTGTTTTGGCACTTCGAGAAACTCCCATTCCTTGTATTGCCAAAGTAGAAGGCTTTTGTGTTGGATTGGGTTTCAGTTTGGCAATGGCTTGCGATATGCTAATCTGTTCGGAAAACGCCAAATTCAATCAGATTTTCACTCGAATCGGGCTTTCTTCCGATGGGGGTGGGAGTTACTTTTTGGCAAGAACTGTAGGTTACAGAAAAGCCTTTGAATTGATTGCAATGAACCAAGATGTTTCTGCACAAGAGGCGTTGGATTGGGGAATTGCTAACCATGTTTTCCCATCTGACGAAATTGAAGAAAAAGTAAATGAATTGGCAACCAAATTGGCAAATGGACCTTTAGTAGCTTTGGCACAAGTGAAATCAAATGTGCGAGTAGGCGAGAATGGCACTTTGGCAGAAGCTTTAGATAATGAAGCAATCAACCAAGGCAAGTGTTTCAAATCTTCTGACTTTATGGAAGGAATCAACGCATTTATGCAGAAAAGACCATCGGAATTTAAGGGGAAATAATTGGGTTGGACGATAGAGTATCAAAAACGAGTATAAATGTCAAGTGTCATTCATGTTATGGTGGCATTTGACATTATAATAGTATATCACATGGAAGACGAATTAAATAAACTCAGGCAAAGAATCGATGATTTAGATGAATCGCTTCTGCAAGCTCTAAATGAGCGAATGAATGTAGTGAAGGAAGTTGGGGAGTTGAAAAAGAAGAGTAATTCTATCATCTATCGACCTGAACGAGAGAAGTTTATCATAGACAGAATGGAGCGGCTAAGTGCTGGGCGACTGAACAAAGAAGCAATTGAAGCGATTTTTTTGGAGATATTTGCTGTCAGCAGGAATATAGAATTACCAGAAAAAATTGCTTATCTCGGCCCAGAAGGCAGTTTCAGCCACCAAGCAGCTGAAAGTAGATTCGGGGCAATGAGCGATTATATTCCACTCAATAGCATTACGGGCGTTTTTGAAAGTGTGGAAACTGATCGAGTTCGTTTCGGAGTTATTCCCATAGAAAATAATCAAGCGGGAACAGTAAATGAAACCATTGAGCAACTTTGCCTTCATGAACTCAAAATTGTGTCAGAATTGCCCATGCCCATTCACTTTACACTCGCTTCAAACGAGGAGAAAGTAAATAAGATTGAGCGGATTTATTCAAAGGATATCGCTTTCAAACAAT
Organism: Flammeovirgaceae bacterium; assembly: GCA_047633715.1. Classification (GTDB taxonomy): domain Bacteria; phylum Bacteroidota; class Bacteroidia; order Cytophagales; family Flammeovirgaceae; genus JBLIFI01. The sequence continues at coordinate 6,511 of JBLIFI010000123.1, read as the reverse complement.
GTAAAAAATTCTTGAGAGACTATTTTGGAGATAAAGTGAATCTGATTCCAGTCAGCTCAACTTCTATGGCGGCAAAAAAAGCTTCGGAAGAACCAAATACTGCGGCACTCTGCTCGCCAATTGCGGCCAAATTATTCAACTTGCCCAATCTGTTTCAAAATGTAGAGGACAGTCCGCATAACACAACACGCTTTTTGATTATTGGCAAGGACTTTATGAATCAGAAAAGTGACAATGACAAAACAACAATTCTTGCTAAAATTCCCGATAGCCCAGGTGCATTGGCGCAGTTTTTAGATGAATTCAAGCAAGCCCAAGTAAATCTTTGCCGAATTGATAGCCGACCTGCAAAAATTGGTTCGGAATTCAAGTACTGGTTTCTGATAGAGTTTGAAGGACATTATTTAGATGGAAATGTAAAAGGCATTTTCGAAAAGTATAAGGAAAATGTCATTTTCATGGGAAGCTATGTCAAGCTGTGTTGATTTTAGTGTAAAAATTGTTTTTTTTCTTTTCTCCTTATTCTTCACTCTTTCCTCTAACCTTTTACATTTTTTTCAATGAGTTTCAAATCTTGGTTGCACCAACTCGCCAAACCTGCTATTAAGCGAATCTTGAAAGATGATTTGCTAAAGACGCCAGTTCTAACCAATAGCATTCCCAAATCGGGAACGCATTTATTGAGCAATATGCTTTTCTCCATTCCCTATTCCCAAATGGGTGGAGATGCAACTGATGCCGATAAGTTTTCAGATGATTCTGAACGATTCGATTTCATGAAAAACCAACTGACAGATTTCTCAGCAGGCTCAGTTGTTCTTGGACATATTCCTTATAGCCAAAAAATTGACAATTGGCTGGCAGAGAAAGACGTAAAGCATGTTTTTGTTGTGCGTGACCCAAGAGACGTAGCCGTTTCCATGCACTATTATGTAATGAAGTCTCAAGGGAAGCATTTCCATTACCCAATTTACAGCTCTCTCGAGACAAATGAAGAGCGCCTTCTGCAAGTGATTGAAGGTTTTGGAGAAGGCAAAACTAGTTTCCGAGAAAGTTCAGAGTCTATTCCGAATCTCAAAATATACTATGAAGCGTACTTTCCTTGGATTGAGTCGCCAAACACCTATGTAGTCAAATTCGAAGACCTTATTAACCCCGAAAAGAAATATAAGGAAGTTCAAAACTTGCTCAACTTTTTGGAAATCACGCCATCCAACGCAAATATTGACCGCATGATTCAGCGTGGGCAAAACCCGAAAAAATCTTCTACTTTCAGAAAAGGAAAAAAAGAAGGTTGGAGAGATGAATTCCAAGCGGAACATATTGAAGCTTTTGAACGAGTTTTTGGGAGTGAGTTGTTGAGGAAATTGGGTTATGAGATTTGAGGAATTAGTGGATAGTATTGTAGGAAATCAGATATAAAGAATTGGCAGTAAGAACTGTTATAGCCAAACTATTTTCATATATTTGCATTCTTTTTTTGAAGAAAATGTGTAATTATGAAGCCTCTATTAGTTGTCCTATTGGCATTAGCATCTTTTTCAGCTAATTCTCAACTTATCCCCGAATTTCAACAGCCGAAACAAAGCACTTCTTCTTTAGAAAAGAGATTGTCGATTCTGAACAATCAACTGTACAACAGAAAGTTGCGTGAAATGAACAGCAATTATAGATTGACCCCACAGCAGAGAAATAAATTAGCACAAGATTTGGATTTTCAATTGGCAAACGCATCTGTCAATCAACAAACTGAAATCAAAAGACAGGAGATAAAGGATTCCATAGATGTGGCGAATGGAAATTCGCCCTCGTACAGCACAGCATACAAAAGGCTTGTCAATCTTGCCTATCCATCTCCGAAGTATGCGCCAATTATCCGTTACGACTTCCCGAAAACAAATGACCCAAATGCGGTTCACTATAAAATAGCACTCAAAGAAATCTCCATGATGTTGCGAGATAGCATTCCTCTGAATCTTGGGAAAGCTATCTATTTGGTTGAGAATGCCTACTATAATAATGAATTGGCTACTTATGATGATTTTAAGAATGCTATTCGGTTGAGGTCAGATTTCTGCAAAAAGAGATTGAACGGCAACAACGATGACACGGCAAAGAAATGGGTGTTGCATAAATTCATGAGCGACTCGATTGGAGTGCATGAACCCGAAAAGGAACGCATTGCCTATTCACAGCCTTATGAGTATGACTTTGACGATTTCATGGGCAAAGAAGATTGGTCGAAGATGTTTGTAACCAAGCTACTTGCGAAACATTCGGGGCAATGCCACTCTATGCCTTTGCTCTATCTACTCCTTGCCGAAGAATTGGGAATAGAAGCACACCTTGCCTTCTCGCCCCAACATTCTTATATCATGCTACAAGATGAAAATAAGAAGTGGTATAACTTGGAATTGACGAGCGGACAGTATTTGAGTAATTCTGCCATCATGGAATCAGGATATGTAAAAACCGAAGCAGTAGAAAATGGCATTTATATGAGACCATTGAGCAAGAAAGAAACAATTGCCCAATGTTTGGTAGATTTGTCGCATGGTTATATTGCTAAGTTTGGCTACGATAGCAATGTGAAGGACATGCTCTATGAAGTAATGCGTGCCGATCCAACGAGTATCACAGCTAACCTAACTATGTCGAACTACCAAACTGAATTGCTGAAATATGTTGCGCACCAAATGGGAAACCCACCGAAAGAAGTGTTAAAGAGGAGTTTGAAAGCCAATGAGATACTTACGAAAAGAAATATCTACTACAATAAAGTGGATGATTTGGGCTATGTACCGATGCCCAAAAAACTTTATGAAAATTGGATAGAATCTGTCAGAAAAGAGAAGGGAAAAAGAGAGAAAACAATAACACCAGTAAATTTAAAATAAATGAGAAAGACGATTGTAATTTTGATAGCGCTATTCTGCGCCATACAAGGCTATTCGCAGAATCCTTACGCTTCTATTGGTAAGAAAGCCGATGTACTGAACATTGACGGAAGCGTGCACAAAAACTATTTCAAACAAGATTCCATTGTACAAATGGGTTCGGTTCTACTGAATGTGAATACTGGAAAGATTATTCACATTCTCCCAAAAGACAGTATTTTCAAGAAGCCAGAAGCGGAAACAACAGGACGTTTTATGTCAATCGACCCTTTGGCAGAGAAATATTACGACATAAGCCCCTACGCTTTCGTAATGAATAATCCAATAAAGTATTACGACCCAGATGGACGAATTGTGGTAGATGCAAATGGGAATGTAGTTGTAACAACGAAAGATAATGTTGTAAGACCAAGTGGAGCAGAACCTATTTCAAATACAGTTAATGGTATTACTACGATAGTCGAGGTAGAATACTCGTATCAGTCAGCTAATATATATACAAATGACGGCACGGCAATTAGTGCAGAATTAGTAGTAGGAGAAACTACACAAACTACCACAGTCATGAACGATGAAACAGGAGAATTGATTAGTAGAGAAACTATCACGGGAACAACCTCAGAAAATGTTGATTGTACAACCAATTGTCATGGTCTTACATTTGCAAATGGCACAGTAAGAGTAGGCGATAGTGATGTGGCAAATATATTGGCAGGAGATGGCTATAAAAAATCAAAAAAGAAAAAGGCTACTGCTGTATTGTTTTTTCCTTCAAATAGCAATGAGACTAACCACTCAGCTAAAATAAATCCAGACAGAACTTATGACTCAAATAACGGAGATGAAGCAACCATATACAACTCCACCTTAAATGTGGCTAGAAGAGGCAGAAATGTTGACCCCTCAAAGGATAAGTTTGTTAGAAACAAAAAAGGAAATAGAAAAGTTAATACAAATGCAGGCAATGCTAATCAGGGAAGAAGAGTAATTACAGATACTAAGCAAATTCAAACATTTCTAAATCAATTGGGTAAGAAATAATATGAAAGAAAAAAAAAATTATATCCAATTCTATTTGCTGATTTGTATTGTATTTTTAGCACCCTGTATCTCAAAAGCGCAATGTGGCGGATTTCTTCATAATATAAATGGTTCGGAGAGTCCTGGGAATTTTCAGATAATCAAAGAATACAAAGTTGATTCAAAAGGGCTATATGAACCTAGAATTTATATTTTACAACTTGACTCAGGATTGCATAATGTATTTATAATTGGGAAAAATCCACATGCAAAATTCTTAACAGAAGTTTCAAATTCAAAAAAAAATGTTGTTTTTGAAAACACAACAGGATTTGGAAATTCAAAATTTATTATACCCAAAAGCGGATGGTATTACCTTTCATTCACTTCTATAGAGGTTTGCTCAATTTGTGATTGTGCAATAGCATATCTAAGTAGAAAAACAGGAGAATGAAAGGTTTGAAACCCGCTTTTTATACACCAAAAAAGTTTTGACATTGAAAATGAATTGCTTACTAATTAGCCTTAGATTTTTTCTATGTATCTCGTTGTGTATAAACAGTTTTCCATTATTCTCGAATAATAAAGCAGATTCAGTTTATTATGAATCTGCTTTTGAAGAATTGAGAAGTATGTTAGAAAAACAAAATTACGATTTTAAAAAAGCAGTATTTACTACGGAAAATACTTATTCAGAAAGTGAACTTGAAGAATCAATTTTCAATGAAAAAATAAATTCTCTGATTACGATTGTCAAAAGTATAAATAGAGATTTGAAATCTAACTCTTACCAAAAGGATAGCATAAATATTTTTAAATCTTACTCAATCTGTCGCCTTTTCACAGATACCATTGTTGTAGTTTTGGATTCCACATTTTCCATAATACCGCCCTATTCATACAACCATAAAGATATTTACGGTCAAGAAGATTGGTCAAATACATTTGTAGCGAAACTCCTAATTACTGGTAGTGGCAATTGCCGTTCCCTTGCCTATCTGTATAAAATTCTGGCTGATGAAATGGGTGTAAAAGCACACTTGGCACTTTCCCCCAACCATATCTACATCAAGCAACACTCCAAGAAAATAGGTTGGTACAATACCGAATTGACAAGTGGGAGTTTCCCCACCGATGGGCAAATCATGTCAACTGGTTACGTCTCCATTGAGAGTATCAGAAATGGAGTTTATATGAAGGCTCTTACCGAACAGGAATCCATTGCGCTTTGTGTATTCGATTTAGCGAAAGGATTTCAGAGAAAGTTCAAAGGCAAAAATCCAGAGTTCATCATTAAATGCTGTGATTTATCTCTCAAATACTTCCCAAAAAATATTAGTGCTATGCTTTTAAAAGCGGAAACTCTCAAATCCATATTGGAAGAAGCAAAATTGAGTAAAGAGATTGATTACGAAACTCTCATTTTGGAGGATAAATATAAATCCTATTGGGAGGAAATGGAAAGGCTCTATATGCAAGCCTATCAATTGGGTTATAGACCTATCACGGATGAAATGTATGAGAGTTGGCTGGAACAGATAAATAAGAGGTAGTTATTCCTTTTGTTCATAGATTAAATGGATTCCCCAGCACGATTTACCGCATCTAATTTTGGACAAAACTCACGAAACTCATACAGCTTTTCTTAGACTTGCTAAGTTTCGGAGCCTTAATAAGCCTTTCTTAGTAGCCCAAAATTGGCCGGGGCGCCCCATGGCGGAACTATTTTGAGGATTGCAATGGAGTTTTATTAGTCTCTCTTTCTTCTCATAAGTGAACAATAATGCAATCCAAAAAGAAAATTTTCTGTTTGGATTTAACCCGATTTTTGGACGGTTTGGAAAAATCGAAATTTGGGTGGCAGAGTTGAAATAAATTTCGTATTTTTGCAGTCCTTTCCCGAGTAGGGAAGGATTTACTTATTTTTAAACAATTCTTTGTTTTTTGGCACGGAAGCGAAGATGTAAATAGTGCTGTTATAAACATTTTATGGCAAATTTTCAAGTAGAATCAGCAGGAGACTTCGATTGGGACGAGTTGAGCGCGGACGGTTTTGGTGCAGAGTACACGAAAGCTGAGAAAAAAGAGATGGCGACCATTTACGAGGACACCATCGCAGAAATGACTGAAAGAGAGTTGGTTATTGGCACAATTGTCAGTTTGACCGATTTGGAAGCAGTTGTAAATATCGGACACAAGTCTGACGGATTGATTTCATTGAATGAATTCCGTGATTTAGACGATGTGAAAGTTGGAGACGAAGTAGAAGTTTACATCGAAAAGCAAGAAGATTCTCAGGGCGAGTTGGTTCTTTCTAGAAAGAAAGCCAAAATCGTAAAAGCATGGGAAAATATCAAAAATGCTTTCGAGAATGACGAAGTGATTGAAGGCGTTGTGAAAAGAAGAACGAAAGGTGGACTTATTGTTGATATTTTCAGCATTGAGGCTTTCTTACCAGGTTCTCAGATTGACGTTAAACCAATTCGTGACTTCGATGTATTCGTAGGAAAGAAAATGGAACTGAAAGTGGTGAAAATCAACTACGCAAACGACAACGTAGTAGTTTCACACAAAATATTGATCGAGAAAGATCT
>JBLIFI010000122.1:0-10627 GCA_047633715.1 Flammeovirgaceae bacterium | reverse complement strand
TTTGGCTTTCCACTTTTTTGCACTATCTTTAGCTTGTCTTTGTGACATATTCCTCGTTTTTTTGGTGTTGTACTAACACAAAAATACGGGGAACTTTTTTTATTCTTTTGTACAGCCTACTTCTGATTATAGAATTGCAGCTAAATAGCAACTAGCTGTCTGCATTCAATTTTGGGGAAACTAAACTGAAATTGAGTTTGGAGTTTAATGAGCTTGGGTTTGTGGCAAAAAGCATTCAGCTTGCCAAACAACTCCCAAAAATTGGCAGCAAGTGACTGACTGGCTTAACTCTCAGGATTTGTTGGAGAGTTCTCGAAAATACTGATTTCTTCTCATCAATAGGCGATTTGCGAAATCCAACAAAAAAAATAGTTATAAATTATGTAACGTAAAATGGGTAATAAATGGGTAATTCATCGTTCGGCTATCAAGGTTGATGCGTGTTCAATTTGGCTGACAATGTAAAGTCGTAGCGGATGCTACGACTAGCACTACTAAAGCAATCCACTAGTTGTAGGCTTTGCCTACGACCTAGACCGTTCGAGCATCGGCTCGTTTCTTCATCCTCAAATCAACCAATTCACACATCAGCCAACCACTTATTCCCCTCCCATTCTTAATTTCAACCATTTATCTATTTCATAGTGCAACTTTTCAGAAAATTCACCAATTTTATCGAAATGAATTAGGTTAAACTACGGTTAATCAGTTTCCTTTGCAGTTGAATCATCTATTCTTCTGATTTTCAATTTGTTATAAAAACAATAACTAGTACAGCGTACTTAAACATCAGATCGCATTCTTATGAATAAAATTTCCACCCTATTGTTGGCCACATTATTTATGTGCTGCTTCACATTTTCCGCCTCTGCCCAAAAAGGAAAGAAAGGCAAAAAAGGAAAAGAAGAAGTAAAAAAGGAGATTCCTACCATCAAAAAGAAAACTCCAAAGAAAAAAGGTAAGTCAATTAAAAAAATGACCAAAGGAAGCAAGGCTTTCAAAGGTTTATTTACGATTTACCAAGATACGACCGATGGCTCAACCTACATGGAAGTGTCTAAAGAGCAGCTCGAGAAAGAATTTATCTATTTTAGTCACATACAAGATGGGTCTGTTTTCGCAGGCGGTTCCAGAGGTTCTTATCTCAACAACGATGTATTTACCATTAAGAAGTATTTCAATAAGTTGGAGTTTGTGAAATCGAATACAGATTTTTATTTCGACCCAACAAATGCTTTGAGCAAATCTGCCAATGCCAATATCAGTGAAGCAACTATGCTAAGTGCGAAAATTGAGGCAATGGACTCTTTGGAAACAAGCTATTTGATAAAAGCTGATGGCTTGTTCTTAAAAGAAATAATGACTCGCTTGAAATATTCTTCTCGTAATCCATTTGCCTTCTCTTTGGGTGGATTGAGCAGAAGCAAAACTAAATACTTAGGATTCAGAAGTTACCCTGAAAACACAGATGTTTCTGTGGAATATGTATATGATAATCCTTCGCCAAGAAATGGTGGTGGAGCAGATATTACCGATGCTAGATATGTGAGCATCAAAGTGCAACACAGTTTCTTGGAAATGCCTAAAAATGATTTCAAACCAAGAAAAGATGACCCAAGACTCGGTTACTTCTTGAATTACGTAACGGACATGACTTCTACCGATGCGGCTCCGTATAAAGACATGATTAACCGTTGGAACTTGGTGAAAGCAGAGCCTAATAAGCCACTTTCAAAACCAGTTAAACCAATTGTTTGGTGGATTGAAAACACCACTCCAGTTGAATTCAGAGATGCGATTACGCAAGGAGTTTTGGCATGGAATAAGTCATTTGCCAAAGCTGGATTTGACGATGCCATGGTTGTGAAAGTACAGCCAGACGATGCAGATTGGGATGCTGGAGACATCAGATACAATGTTTTACGTTGGACAGCTTCTCCATATCCTCCATTTGGCGGTTATGGCCCAAGTTTCACTAACCCAAGAACGGGAGAGATTTTAGGAGCAGACATTATGTTGGAATATGTGTATTTCACAAATAGAGTGAAGTACACTAAGTTATATGAAGGTGCGGCACATACAGAGCATGAGCTTTCTGAAACAGAAAAAGAAATTGCTGAAGCATTGACCAAAAATGGAGCAAACTATTGTTCTTTTGGAGACCACTTACACTCTAGTAACCTGTTCGGAAGGTCAGTGATTAAAGGATTTGGCGGAAAAGATAGCGACTTGGAGTTGAAAGGAATGACAGAACAGTCTATTAAAGAATTGGTAATGCACGAAGTTGGGCACACATTAGGTTTGATGCACAACATGAAAGGCAGTCAGTTATATTCTCCAGCCGAAATCAATGATACAGAAAAAACAGTAAAAACAGGACTTACTGCTTCTGTGATGGATTATGTAACAATCAATGTAGCGAGAGACCCTGCAAAGCAAGGGCATTATTTCTCTGTAAATGTTGGCCCTTACGATGATTGGGTAATCGAATATGGCTACAAACCAGCTATGTCTGATGCTGATTTAGACAAAATTGCTTCTCGCTCTTCTGATAAGACACTTCCTTTTGGAAATGATGCAGACGATATGCGCTCTCCTGGGAAAGCTATTGACCCAAGAGTGATGATTGACGATTTGACCAATGATGCTGTTGCCTATTCTATTGACAGAATGGATTTGGTAATGGATATGATGAAAACCTTGCAACAGAAATATTACAAGGAAGATGATACTTATGAAGAGTTGAGAACTGGTTTCAACATTCTGAGAAGACAATATCAAACAGCCAACCGAGTAACCTCTCGTTATATTGGTGGAGTTTATATAGATAGGTCTTTCCAAGGGCAAGAAGGCGCAACTAAGCCATTTACGCCTGTGCCAGAAGCTACGCAGAAAAAAGCGATGGAAACTTTGAGCAAATATTTATTCGCTCCGAATGCTTTTGATGTGCCAAACGAGATTTACGGCTATTTGCAAATTCAGAGAAGAGGTTTCAATCTTTTCGGATTTGGAGAAGATTATAAAATCCACAATATGGTTTGGGGAATGCAAAGAGATGCGCTTTCTCATATTATCCACCCGAACACACTAAACAGAATAGTGGATTCTGAATTGTATGGAAACGAATATTCAATCTCTGAATTCATGGCAGATTTGAACAAATCAATCTTCGATGCTGATAAATATGGAAATGTGAACTCATTCCGCCAGAACTTGCAGTTGGAATATACAAAAGGATTGATTGATATGATTGCAGGAAAATACGCAAGTCGCTACCCTTACCAAGCAAAATCGATGGCTCTTTACTATTTACAACAGAATAGAAAAATTGCTTCAAACAATAGTGGAGATATTGCCACGAAAGCTCACAAGGCTCACGTAAAGCTATTGATTGACCAAGCGTTGAATACAAAATAAATTTTGATTGCTTTTTTTTTAAATGGCTTGCATGATATTCATGCAAGCCATTTTTTTGCTTTCATTCATTTTTTTATGGTTGGATTAAGTTGTTTTCCAACCTGAGCTATATGTTCAATTAATGAATAAAGTTCTTAGCTTGCAAAGTCAATTCCATTTACAAAACTTAATAGTAGATTCTGATGAAAACTCCAATAGTAAATTATATTGCCTTCTTTTTGTTTTTGACTTTTATAACGTCATGCAAAACCTCTACATCAGTATTAAAAAGCCTGGAAAATGGCATGGCAATTATTGAAGATGAGAATGGAAATTTTAGTGAGAAAATGAGCGTGAAAATTGCTTTCGGAAAACTAGAGAGCAATCAAAAAATCTATCTAGGTAAAGGGAGAGTAGAATTAATAGAGCCATTGAAGCTAGGGAATTTAGAGAATATCGAAATTATTGGAAATAATGCAGAACTGGTTGCCAAAATAGATATGCCAATCATCACGATTTCAAATTCCACAAATGTAAAGATTGACAATATGCTGGTAGTTCATGAAATTGGGGAATGGTGTGCCCAAAACTGCATTGAGCTTTATGATGTTACCGATGTGGAAGTGAAGAATTGCCGATTTGATGGATCAGGTTATTTTGGTTTGGCGTTGACAGGTGTAAAAAACGCTTTGGTGGAAAATAATCAGTTCTTCAATTGTGAATATGGTTTAGCCGCATGGCGTTCGGAGAAGCTAACTGTAAAGAACAACCGCTTTTTCAAAAATCGGAATTTGAATATTATGTCAAACGAAAGAACTCAGTTTGAGAATGATTTTGAAAATGAAAATGAGTTTGATAAGGAATAAAATCTGGTTAGGCTATGTTGAAAAAAAACCTTATGATACTCCTATTTTTCATTTGTAGAGTGGCTTCATCTCAAGTTTTCGACAGTAATTTCCGAACTAATTATTTTAGCAAATTGCACTTTTTTCCACAGGTAAAACGATGCAAATAGGTCAACACCTTACAAACAATAATGGAATACGAGGCAGACAAGGAACGGAAATTAAATAAGATGCTATTTTCTCTTGTTTCTTTTTGGGCTATTCTTCGTTAAAAAAGTGTGCCGTAGCGGTGCTATGCCAAACTTTTTTGCCTAAACTAGCCTCAAAAATAAACTGCGACAAAATACGCATTTATTTATTCCCCGTTCCCAAGTGATTGGTGGCAAACGCTTTTGAAAATTAGTTAGAGATGAAATACACCAAACTTCATCAGATTATTCGTTTCAATTACGATAAAATAGGCATTCCCGTTTATCTTTGGATGGAGAACAAATGGTTGGCAGATTTATGCTATCTCCTGATGAAGCCCGCAGAATGGACTCTCTATTTTGGCTCTATTTAGTGAAATCTGAGCCTGAAAAGTGGATTCAAAGCCAATATTGGGAGATAGAAAGAAGTGGTTTTCTGGATCCAGCGGTTGGCTTCAATCTAAGTAGAAATTAAATAAGCAGCTTTTTTGCTTCACAAAGACAAAGTATCCACTATAAATAATTGAGGTTTTAAAACTCAATCAACTCCTCAAAATCAAAAACTCCAATTGCAAAAATGAATTTGCAATTGGAGTTTGATTCCGAAAAATCAGCTTTTCTTTCTTGTCGGAATGACTGGATTCGAACCAGCGACCCCTACTTCCCTAAAGTAGTGCGCTAACCGGGCTGCGCTACATCCCGAAATGACTATTAAAAAATGCTCGATTATTTCGGAGTGCAAATGTAGCAGTTCAGATGGGAAACCGCCAAATTTTAGCAGATATTTTTTCAGTTCATTTTCAGCTTTTAGATTATGGAAATTTCATCTTTTCCATATTTTCATTCTATCTCATACACAATCATATCTTAGAGAAAAAGAACGATACACTTTGCTTAGAACCGCATTTTTCTTTAAATTTCATCTTACAAACGACTTCTAAATTTCACTTATGGGCTTACTCGATAAAAAACTAACTTTTGATGAACAAGGAAGCGAATTAACTATATCCTTCCGCTGGATGTGCATTCAAGCATTTTTTCTGATTCCCTTCTGCCTTTTTTGGAATGGAATGCTCATTTTTATGTACACGATGATGTTCTCAAGTGGTGCACCACTTTTCGCCTTTCTGTTTCCACTCATTCACTTATCGGTTGGAATTGGCTTGACTTACTATACGATTTGCCTGTTTTTCAACAGGACTTATATTACTGCCAATCGGGATGAATTGTCTGTCAGGCATGCTCCACTTCCTTGGATTGGTGCAAAAACATTGAATGTTTCAGAGATTGAGCAACTGTTTGTAAAGGAAAAAGTAAGCCGTGGGAAAAATGGCACAACCGTAACTTACAATTTGCTTGCTAAAATGAAGGATGGGAAAAAAGACACAAAAATACTAAGCGGAAGCACCTTGGGAGACTCTGGAGATGTACAGCAGATGGAAAACAAAATTGAAGCATTTTTGGGAATCAGAGACCGAGCTGTTCCTAGCGAGTATCAGAGTGACATGAAACCCACGCTCAACGAAGTTCCTAGAAAGAAGAAAATTGGCTATAATCCAGTTGACCTCACGCTACAAAACTTACTGAAAGGCTATGTTTTAAACTATGATTTTAAAAGCTGGGAAGTGATTTATGAAGGTCAATATGATTGGAATTCGGGGGAATCGGACAAAATCTACCGTCTTTCTAGTGGAAACAATGACTCGCTCCTACTTTATGTCGATAAGGAAATGGGATTGGTTACTCCGTACATTGAGGAAAAATTACAATCGAACGATATTCAGGCTTTTACCATGCTGAAAGCTGAAAATGCGCCTGCAGAATTAAAATTTGCAGATAAAATTTATAGAAAAAAAGATTACTCAAAAGGAAAATTTTTCGCTTCTGATTCGGATAATTTTACCGATTTGGGGCAATGGTTTTACGTTTCTTCCGACAGCCAATCTTCTTTAAGGATTGCCCAGTTCTCGGAAGGAGAAGTTTCTGTTTATACTGGAAGACTGGCTCAGGCGTATGAATTTACGAATATTCTTCCTTCGGAAAATAGTCGAGACTTGTAATTACTTGCATACTACTGTACAAAAGTGAATCGCTGGCAGAGTCCGTAGGTCCTGCCAGACGTTGAACGGATTTTAAACCAACCTTCGGCAGGGTTTTCAACCGCTGCCGAGGTCTCATCTTTTGAAATGTACAGTAGTATGAATTACTTGGCAAACTGATTTTAGCAAAATCCAACCAACAATGGAAGAAAATGAGAACTTGGAAATTGAGGAGAAAGATGGCGAATTGAAAATCTCTTTTCGCTAGCTTTCTTGTTCAAGCTATTTCATTGTTGCTTTCGCATTAATTGCCAACTTGGCAATGCTCTATGGAGTTTTCAATATTCCATTAGCAGATAATTCTCGTTGGATTTTGTGGATTATCTATTTGCCATTTTTATTCTTGCTTTATTATTCCCTAGCAAATATTCTAAATAGAATTACAATAATCATCTCCAAAAGCTATTTAAAGATTAGAATTTACCCTCTTTGGTCTGGAAATAAAGCTTTTGAGGTAAGTAATATGATCAAGCCGTTTTGCTGGAAAAACTCCCTCAACCATTTCCTACCAACTTCATACTGTTCTTACTGTTCTTACTGATAAAAGTAATTGATGGCTTGACAATTCCAGATGTGGAAACTGCCAAATTAGTTGAGCAAAAGATTGAAAGCTATTTGGAGATTAAGAATAGAAATATTTCAGAAGAGTTTGGAAACTGATTCTGGAATTCCTTGTCTAAAATCAACCTTCATTTTGCAATTTCAAACAAATCACTCTCCTATTTTAGTCGCTTTCTTCGTACCTTTGCGAGTTAATAATGAATTTTACGGCAATCTTATTGATTGTCAGTAGCTTATAAATAGGAGAAGCTATGGTTTACGTATGTAGAAAGGAGTTTTTTAATGCAGCTCACAAATTATACAATCACGATTGGAGCAAGAAGAAAAATAAGAAAATTTTCGGACCTTGTTCTAATGAGAATTGGCACGGGCATAACTTTGAGTTGATTGTGACAATCAAAGGAATGCCAGACCCTGAACGGGGTTACGTGATGGATTTGAAGGTTTTGGGCAAGATTATTCAGAGTAAAATCATCAATAAGGTTGACCACAAAAACTTGAATATGGATGTGGGTTTTTTGAAAGGAAAAATGCCGAGTTGTGAAATTTTAGTTATAGAATTTTGGAAAATCCTACAACCTGCCATTCAGAAAGCTGAGCCAAATGCAAAACTACATTGTGTGGAGTTACATGAAACAAGAAAGAATTCCGCCAAATATTATGGCGAGTAATTCGGTAAACATTTACGATATACAGCAGTTTATTCTGCATAATCCAATCAAAATAACTTTAAACTGACTACATAATGAGCGATTATTTCACGCTGAAGGTAAAAGACGTAATTCAAGAGACAGAAGATGCGGTTACGATACAGTTCAAACAACCAATTTTCAATAAGATAAAGTATGAATCAGGACAATTTCTGACTGTAATTATTCCCATAAATGGCGAGAAGATTCGTAGGTCTTATTCCATGAGTTCTACGCCTAATTTGGATAGTCATATTGCTGTTACGGTAAAACGAGTGAAAGATGGTCTGATTTCAAATTACTTGAATGAAACCTTAAAAAAAGGTAATTCAATGGAGTTGATGAAGCCAATGGGGAATTTCACTTTACCAGTTGACAAGAAAGCAGAGAGGCACATTATTTTGTTTGGAGGCGGAAGTGGGATCACGCCTTTAATGTCTATTTTGAGAAGTATTTTGTTCTTTGAGCCAAATAGCAAAGTGTCTTTGGTTTATGCGAACCAAGATGAGCAAAGCATTATTTTCAAAGATAAACTGGTAGAATTACAGGAGAAATTCTCAGATAGGTTCACGGTGGTTCATATTTTGGAGACTCCACAGCAAATTTGGCAAGGCTATAAAGGCAGAGCTGACCAACCTATGCTGACCAATATTATAAACTTACTTCCTAAGTACGACCCTACTAAAACGGAACACTATATTTGTGGGCCAACAGGCATGATGGAAGTGGTAAAGGAATCGTTGAAAAGCATCCGAATTAAGCCAGACAAAATTCATATTGAAAGCTTTGTCAGCACCGCTCCCACCCCACAAGTTGATACTTCTGGATTACAGTCTCATGAAGTAACTATCATTCTGAATGGAACGGAACACAAAGTAACTGTCCCTCCAAATAAGACGATTCTGGATGCTGGTTTAGATGATGGTTTGGATATGCCATTCTCTTGCCAAAGCGGACTTTGTACGGCTTGCATGGGGAAATGTACTTCTGGGGAAATTAAAATGAGTAGCAACGATGCGCTTTCCAATGATGAATTGGAAGAAGGCTTCCGTTTACTTTGCGTAGGACACCCTACGGGAGAAGGCGTTGTGGTTGAGGTAGATTGATATTGAAAACAATTTAAGTAGAATTTTAAGAGCTAGAGAAAGAAATTTCTCTAGCTCTTTTTTTGGAATATAGACCTTAGTACGCTCTCCCTGAATCAAAACAAATAGTTTGGCAGATTGAAAAACACGCAGCACCTCATCAACTGGCAACAAGTGAAATCCAACCAAAACCTTTCCTTAAAAACACGAATTCCTACTTTGGTTTCAATCTCACGAATGGTACAATTACCTCTTCCAAAGAAAGCCCGCCATGTTGGAAAGTATCTTTATAGTATTTTACATAGTGGTTGTAATTATTTGGATAGGCAAAAAAGTAATCTTCCGTGGCGAAAACATAAGAAGTGGAAATATTAGGTTTTGGGAGGAATAAGCGTTCAGGCTTCATGACTTCGTACACATATTTATTGTCGTACCCAAGTTTTTTGCCTTGTTTGTAACGCAAGTTCGTATTGGTTTTTCTGTCGCCAATTATTTTATAAGGACGTTTAGTGCGTATTGTTCCGTGGTCAGTCGTGAGAACAACATTGATTTTCTTTTCAGAAAGATATTTAAGCGTGTCCAACAAAGCAGAGTGCAAAAACCATGACTTTGTGATGGAGCGATAAGATGCCTCATCGTGTGCCAACTCCCGAATCATGGCGGTGTCGGTACGGGCATGGGAAAGCATGTCCACAAAATTATAAACTATCACGTTTAGTTTATTATGCAGTAGATTACCAATAGAATCGAATAACTCCCTCCCTTGGTTGGCGTGAATGATTTTATTGTAACTCACTTTGTCATCAAAGCCATTACTCTTGAACTGTTTTTCCAATAACTCTTGCTCGGAATTATTCTTCCCGCCTTCCTCATCGTCTCCGACCCAAAGGTTGGGGAAACGCCTTTCAATTTCCGAAGGCATCATTCCCGAGAAAATGGCATTTCGGGCAAAAGCGGTGGTTGTGGGTAGGATTGAGTAATAAGGAGAATCTTCTTCTACCGTGAAATATTCGGAAATAATGGGCGAAAGAATACGCCATTGATCCATTCGTAAATTGTCAATCAAGATAAAAAATGTAGTATCAACATCTTCCAAATGCGGAAAAACTTTCTTTTTCATGAGTTGATGAGAAAGCACAGGCTTGTCAACCCCAGGTTCGTTCAGCCAAGATTCGTAGTTGGATTTGATGAATTTGGTAAACTCTACATTCGCCTCGGTCTGTTGCATACCCAAAACTTCTGACATGCTTTTGTCTTCGGTTTCATTGATTTCCACTTCCCAGTAGGCGAGCTTTCTGTAAACATCTACCCAATCTTGATGGCTTAAATCATCGGAAAAAGCCATGCTGATATTTCTAAAATCTTGCTGGTAGCTATGGTTTGTTTTCTCTGTTACCAACCTTTTCTGGTCGAGAATTTTCTTGACAGAAAGCAGAATCTGGCTCGGGTTGATTGGTTTGATGAGGTAATCGGCAATTCGTTGTCCAATCGCCTCTTCCATAATAGACTCCTCCTCACTTTTAGTAATCATGACCACCGGCACATTCGGATGGATGATTTTGATTTGGGCAAGTGTTTCCAAGCCAGTCATTCCCGGCATGTTCTCATCTAAGAAAATTACATCGAAATCAGATTCGTTGCATTTTTCCAACGCATCTGCTCCGCTATTTACGGGTGTGATGTCGTAGCCTTTATTGGTAAGAAATAATATATGTGGCTTGAGTAAGTCGATTTCATCGTCTGCCCAAAGTATGGTGTATCTGG
>JBLIFI010000121.1:0-10697 GCA_047633715.1 Flammeovirgaceae bacterium | reverse complement strand
TTAGCTGTCCAGATAGAAACAGATAAATTATTTTCAGCACACGGATTGCGAAGTTCAATGTGCATCGTGTCGGAAATTGCCCCAACTAGAGTGAGTTCCACTTTTATAAGTCCTCCTTTGTCATCTGATCGATAGGATTTTAAAAATTCAAACCCTCTGGGAATATCTTTTTCTAGGTCGAGATAGTATTCAAATCCTCCGCAAGAAGATTGCCCAGAAACCTTGGCAATACAATCAAGGCAGAGATAAGCGAAAAATAAAACGACTAATTTCATTCACGAAACTAGTCGTTTTACAGTAAATAGGTAGAAGTACTAATTTATTAGTACTTCTACCTATTTACTGTAATTCCCCAAAATCGAACTTTGATTATTATTCCAATCCCAAAATACATCTATTTTTTCCTCTTCAAATCTCCATTCTTCACAGATTTAATGAATTTTGCCCATGCAAAGGGGTTTGTGAGCGATAAAGTGGGCTGAAAATATTGATTATGAAGCGCATTGGTCTGTTGCATCATGAAATACCGATGGTTTGCTGAGGCACTCATATCTGTATAGCTTGCCATTCGGGCAATGGCTTCAGAATCCAAATTCTTTTTCATGTTTTCCAGTCGTTTATCGTTGAGGTCTAGTGCCAAGAAAGCTTCTTGAAATAATTCTTCGGTAGGATAAGGAAATATTTCTAAAACGGGAAGAAGTGTGCTTTCCGCTTCCATATCAATCAAAACGGTCATTCCCATTTCGTAGTTTTTATCTGTGAGAACCAATTGCTGTTTGGCGTAGGCAAGGTGGCTAAAAACAATTGTGTCGCCTGGCATGGCACTAATTCGGAAAAGCCCAGCAGCATTGGAAGCAGTTCCCACACTTGCATTCGGAATATAGACATGAACACCAGGAATTCCGTAAGAGCTATCTCCACTTACAATTAGTCCAGAAAGGGAAATTACTTTGATGTTTCCTTGTGCTTTGCTTTTCGCAGCCGAAAGGAACAAAAATGCTAGTAAAATGAATCCAATAATATTTTTCATAAAAGTGGTTTTTAATCGGTAGTAAAATATCCAATTTCAAGTAGGGACTTCGTAAAGAAAACAGACAGTATTTACAAAAGTACTCAATCAAGTTGCTGATTGTAAATATTTAACAGCATAGTCAGAAATTATAAGATAATTTGGTTACTGAACAGCGAAAAGCTAACTTTAGTTTGTTTAATGCTGTGCTACTAAAACCCACTAAAAATGACAAAATCAATTTCCAACAAACGAATCATTGTTTCCTTGGTAGTTCCATTTTTGCTGTTTGCGGGAATCATACTTCTTATCAAATATTCTCTTTTCGATTCGCAATCAGCCCCATTGGCTTTTGCCATCTCGGCAGATTTTCTGCTCACAATTCCACTTGTCTATTTCTTGCTGATTCGCAAAACTAGCATTCCCAAAACCACCGTAGTCCCAATCATGATTATTGGCTTGTTGTTGGGTTCTTATTTTCTGCCACAGCAAAACCAAACTTACCTTTCTCTATTCAAAACTTGGGCACTTCCGCTGATTGAGCTGACCGTATTTTCATTCGTAATTCTAAAAGTAAGAAAAGCTTTCCAAACTTATAAAAGCCAAAAGCACAGTTCGCTAGATTTTTTCATGGTGCTAAAAAACACCTGCTACGAAATTCTTCCAAAACCAGTTGCCATTCCATTCGCTACTGAAATTGCTGTGGCATATTATGGCTTTATCCATTGGAAAACTATTGAGCTGAAAGAAAATCAGTTTTCTTATCATAAAAAAAGCGGAACTCCTGCTTTGCTCGGAACACTCATTCTCCTCACAGTTGTAGAAACCTGCACATTCCACATTTTGTTAGGAATGTGGAGCGAAGTAGCGGCATGGATTGCCACAGGATTGAGTGTTTATACAAGCTTTCAACTCTTTGGGTTTGCCAAATCACTCTCTAAACGCCCAATTGAAATAAGCCCTGACTTACTCAAATTGAAGTACGGAATTATGAGTGAGGCAGAAATTCCTTTTGAAATTATTGATTCGATCGAGTTATCAAGGAAAAAGATGGATGAAAATCCACTCCACAAACACTTCTCGCCTTTAGGAGAACTAGAAGGGCATAATATCATTCTCCACCTAAAACAAACCCATTCTTTGGTTGGATTGTATGGATTCCGAAAAGAATTTGTAAAATTGGCAGTTCATGTAGATGAAGCGAAGGCTTTTTTAGAGGTAGTGGTAGAGTCAAAGCTCAATAGCGTAAATTAAAATGGAATATGTAGCTTATATTCTTGTATAAAAATCTGCTGAAAGCTGTATCTTACTTACTCTAGGACGGAGGTGTGTTAGATAACGCTTAATAAAAAAGTTTTCTATGGAAGATGTATTATTACTTGCTGATAGAATCAAAAACACAATTATCCTCGGAGAAAGTCATTTTCGTGAGTTCAAGACTGCACTTCAGGGAAGACCAGATGAAAAAAAACCTAGAGTTGTGAGGTCAATTTGTGCCGATATTGGAGAGGCACTTGTTTCTTTTGCAAATGCTGACGGGGGTTCGATTCTAATAGGTGTGGAGGATGATGGTTCTATCACAGGCATTCCACATTCAGAACAAGAAATTAGTGCAATGCTGAATGCTGTAACCACACATGTATATAAAGGTCAGCAGCTCCCAATTACGAATGCCAGTAAATTAAATATAGAAGAGAAAGTAATCTTATATTTTTCTGTAAATAAGGGAACAACAATGATATTCCAACTGCCTGATGGCAGGTGCATGAAAAGAAAAGATAAGTCAACAATGCCTGCGTCTGTTGAACAAATTCAATTTGAAAGGCAAGAAGTAAGATCCCGTGAATACGATAGTCAATTTGTAGATGGGGCTTATGTTTCTGACTTAGATTCAGCACTTTTACAAGGCATTGCCGATCAATACATAAAAGGTTTGAGTATTGAAAGGTATCTGCAACAAATAGGTCTTGCAGAATATGCTGAGAATGGTTTGAGGCTAAGACGTGCCTCTCTACTATTGTTTTCAAAAGATGTAAATAAATGGCATCCTAGATGTCAAGTCAGGTTTCTGAAGGTAAAAGGGAATACTATACAGCCCGCTCCTAACTACAATGTGATTAGTGATGACATTGTGACAGGGAATATTTTTGAACTTGTAATTAAGTCATGGGAACATCTGAGGTCTTATTTAGCATATAAAACAGAATTTGGTTTAAATTCTCAATTTGAACAAAGATTCATCTATCCAGAAAACGCAGTAAGAGAGGCAATACTAAACGCCATTGCACACCGAGATTATAGTATTTCCAATGCGATTGAAATATATATCTACGATGACAGAATGGAAATAAAAAGTCCCGGTCCATTATTATCCACATTAACAATAACGAACTTATACAGCCTTGAAGGTTCTCACGAATCAAGAAATGCTTTAATAGCAAGAACCCTAAAGGAGAATAATTTGATGAGAGAGTTGGGAGAGGGAATGAAAAGAATTTTCAACCTTATGCAAGAGCAAGAGCTATCTGAACCAGAGCTTTATTCTAATGGGCTTTGGTTTAGAGTTTCATTATCCAACAAAACAATTTTTAATAACAAAGAACTAGAATGGCTAAAAAACTTTGAGCAATTTAACTTGACAAGAGAACAAAAACAGGTTGTTTTGTTAGGATTAGGAGATAAACAAATATCACCGAATGATATATTCAAAGCGATAAACACAAAAAATACCGAAACTGAAAAGTACACACAGATTGTAACTGCCTTGAATGGATTAGGAATATTAGAGAGTTTCAGGACAAGTAATCAAGCAAAAAGTGTAGCGTATAAGCAAAAAAAAGAAAAGAAAGGTGTACCTAGATATAGGGTAACAATTCCACAATAGATCTCTGGCTAAGACACAAAAAACCACCATGAACTTCAACGAATACATCAGAAAATATTCTTGGGACACCTTTCAGGGAAAAATCCGTTTAGGTTTTTTCTTGCTGTTGCTCATGTTCTTGGTGCTGATTCTCACGCTTTCTTTCCGAATCAACTCCTCGCTGAAAGAAAATCAGTATTTTGGAGAGGTAATTAGCCCTATCAAAATCCAATCGGAACGTTTGCTTTCTTCGCTGAATCGCTCCAATGCGGCACTCAACCGCTATGCCATTCAGTTTTCAATTGAAGACTATAGAAAAGCAGTCGATTATTTGGGAAAAACAGGTGTTACCAACCAACTCCACACGGCAAGAGCCGCCATAGATTCGCTCAACTCAATCTCCACCCGAGTCAAACTAGATTCGGAGGGAGAGTTAGTGCAGATTTTTATTCAAGATATTCAGGACGGATACAGCAAGTTAGTAGATGATTACGACCTGCTTACTGCCTTTGAAGATTCCGACAAGCGAGCATTGATTATTGGCACTATTCCTAAAGACTTACACTCGCTAAACAGCCGTGTAGATGACTTGCTGCAAACTATTGCCAATATAGAGGAACGTAAAAAAAACAATGTCATTTGGGAGGTTGAAATGATGGTTGGGAATGATTTACAAGTAGCTTTTTTCTCGATTCTATTGTTTTTCATTTTGCTAATTATGGCAGTTCTGATTGCTTCAACCATTATCCGAGACTACCTCAATAAGGTTGAACTGATTGAAACATATACTGCGAATTTGGCAAAAGGTAATATCTTGTCAGAGGTTGCTGTTGCTACTGATGAAATCAAACCCGTTTTAGAAAATATCCGAACGCTCAACAAAGAATTAAAAAATGTAAAGAAGTTTGCCAAGGAAGTTGGGGAAGAAAAGTTCGATACTGATGTAGATGTTTTCCATCATACAGGAGAATTGGGAGATGCCTTGGAAAGCATGCGAGGAAGCTTGCGGGAAATTCATGACAGAGAGGAATTACGCAAGTGGCAACTCAACGGAATCAACACTTTGGCAGAAGTAATTCGGAAGTCGAGTCGTGGAATCAATGAGTTTTGCGATATTTTCCTCAATAGTTTAATAGAGTATTCTAACCTGAACCAAGGAGCAATTTACCTTTTCGATAAGAAAAAAAAGAAGCTGGTGATGCAAGCTTGCTTTGCTTATGGAAGAAAGAAATTCTTATCGCAAGAAATAGAAATAGGGCATGGAGTTACTGGTGAGGTTTTCCGTGATGGCGACTCGGTAGTAATGACTGATATTCCACAAGATTATGTGCGAATTCACACAGGTTTGGGAGACACGAAGCCCACTTCTGTGGCAGTTATTCCATTGATTTATCAGCAAGAAAAATTAGGAGTGATGGAATTGGCCGCTTTTCATACTTTTACAGTTACTGAAATAGAGCTTTTTGAACGGATTTCTGAAATTTTTACTTCCAATTTGCTGAATGCAATCAATACAAGTAAAACCGAAGATTTGCTGAAAGAAGCAACTGAAAATGCACATAAACTAAATGCCCAAGAGGAAGAATTACGCCAGAATACAGAAGAATTATTATCAATTCGGGAAGGTTTGGAGCGCAGAATGCAAGTGGTAGAAGATGAATTAGATATGTTCAAAGCATTAACCAGAAATAATCACATTCCAGCTGTTCAGACTGATTTTGAAGGCAAATTTTTGGGTTCGAGTTCTGCGTTTGTCCGCTTGCTGAAAGATGTAGAAGGAGATGTGGAAACCACTAATATTTTCTCAATCATCCCGTCACTCAAAGAAGTTTACCATTCCCCTGAGCCGATTATTCCCGCCAACTATCTGCAATCGCATAAGTTGTTGCTCAAGAATGGCAAAACCATGGAAGTCCGATTGGCATTGAACAAAGCCAAAGTTCATGGCAAAACACGGTTTGCTGTCAGCATTCTGAATCATGTGGATTGATTCTGTGGAAAATATGCCTGCGTAGCATCAATTCCATACAATACACCAAATCCTAATAGAATGAAAAACCTGTAGTTCATCTTTTTATTCCTACCATTTTTCAGTTGCCATTCCCAAGATTCTAAGCAAGAAGCTGAAAAAAAAATTCAGGACTGGTACGCTCAACACCCGAAAGGATATGAGATAAAGATTGCTGGAAATGAAGTGAAAGCAGAAAAAGACAATTTCAGTTCATCACAAAATCCATCTGAACACAGGTTAATTCGAGTATATTGGAAAGAGATGATAATTGAACTCTGTTTCAACAAAGCACTCGGCTCTTTTGAGTGGACTGAGAAATCGTTGAAAGAAAACTTGAATTATTTATCTCTCTCAAACATTTATTCTGACATAGAATTAGACGGCTGGAAAGTGCACCCAAGAACACCTATGTCTGCATTGAATGATGGAGAAGGAATTACCTTCAAGAAGGTGGATGGCAATAGAATTGTATTGGAAATTGATTGGGAAACGTATTCTGTTTTCGGCTATGCACAAAACAGTTTTTGTCAAGGGCAACTTCAAATTGCCGATTCGTCTATGCCAAAAGAGTGTTATGTTGGAGTGGAAAAAAGACTTCCGCTTAAGATTTTGGTTGAGGTTGAGGTGGAAAAATAGGCATTGCTGATAAACGAAAAGAAATCAGTTGCTCAAACGTATTTGAATTTAGAATAGTTGTACTTCTTCAAGAAGATTAAATACTTTTCAAAAAGTAGTCTTTGAATTTTCCTTCACATCCTATTTCCGAAATTGTGGCTTGAAACTTATTTTTGTTAAATTGGTTCTCGTTTTCAAGCAGAACCCAATCAAACAGCAAAAATAATAAGGATATGGAGAAATTATATGAAGAAATTCCCTCGTTGGATTTAGCAGATTTCCTTTCTGGAGATGAGAAAAGGAAAGATGAATTTGTGCAAAAACTTGGAGAAGCCTACCACAATATTGGTTTCGTGGCAATCAAAAACCATGGTTTATCCGATGAGTTGACGAAAAATTTATACGGTACAATCCAAGAGTTTTTCAAACAACCAGACTCACTCAAACAGCAATATGAAAAGCCCGAATTGGCTGGGCAAAGAGGTTATATTGGGAAAGGAAAGGAACACGCCAAAGGTAGAAATACAGGAGACTTAAAGGAATTCTACCATATTGGACAGCCTGTAATCGAAAATGACCCGCTCACAGCAGAATACCCTGAAAATATTTTCCCAAAAGAGATGGAGAATTTTACCGACTTGACACTCGAAGCTTACCATACGCTGGAAAAAACTGGGAAATACATGCTCCAAGCAATTGCCATTTATTTAGGTTTGGATGAGAATTATTTTGAAGATAAGGTAGTAAAAGGAAATAGTATTCTCCGCCCAATCCATTATTACCCAATCGAAAACCCAGACGAAGTACCAGAAGATGCCGTTCGTGCGGCTGAACATGGCGATATTAACTTAATTACCTTGCTAATGGGCGCAAGTGCCGATGGATTGCAGGTCTTGAGAAGAGACGGGAAATGGATTCCGATTACTGCTTTACCAGAGCAAATCATTGTGAATGTGGGCGATATGTTAGACAGGTTGACAAACCACAGACTGAAATCTACTATTCACAGAGTGGTAAATCCGCCAAGAGAGAAAATGAATACTTCTCGTTATTCCATTCCATTTTTCATGCACCCACGCTCTGAAATGGACTTGGCTTGTTTGGATAGTTGCGTAACGGAGAAAAATCCGAAACGCTATACAAATATTAAAGCTGGAGAGTTTCTGAATCAGAGACTGGCAGAAATTGGATTGGCGAGTAAAAAATAAAGGAAAGAGCAAGGAGGAAAGAGAAAAGATGAGTTGAAATTATCCTTTCTTTTTTCTCCTTGCTCTTTGTTCCAAAAGGTTATACTTCAAAAGAACAATTTCTGAAATCAGTAAACATTACCGTTTCACTTTTCTCCACTTTCGGCAACTCCTCCTGTTTTTTCTCAGGTTTTTCCCAATCGGAAAGAAGATAAATTAGAAAAAGGCAGATGAAAACTATAATCATACTGAATTTCACAGGTTTCTCTCTCCACATCTTGTAAATTCCGTTCGGAGTGTGAAGCTGTTGGTAATCACTTATAAATCCACCATAATTTTTATACTTCCGAATGGTTTCAGGAGTTGGGTCTGGCTTGTTGATATTTACTTTGATTTTAGTCATTTTCTGTTTTCTATGGTTCGGATTCGTTGATTTCCACGCCTAAATGAATTTATAACTTACACAGAGCGTCACTATTTCAACAATTCTGCCATTTTCTATGTTATGAAGTCACTACTAAAAATATGAAAATATGACCGCAACCCCAACAATCAATTCCCCATCCAAGATTTGGCTTTTTACCGAAGGCGGTAGAGCCATGTTTGATTGGGGACTTTCCATATTCTCCAAACCAATTTGGAAAGATTTGCCGAATGGAAACGGAGAACCTGTTTTGGTTTTGCCAGGCTTCATGGCGAGTGATATTTCCACTAAATATCTCAGGAACTTCCTCAAAAAGAAAAATTACACACCTTATTCTTGGGGTTTGGGAAGAAATAAAGGAGATTTCACCAATACTTCTCCTACTATTTTTAGCAATTTAGACAAAATTACGTCTCATCACAACCAAAAAATTCACCTGATTGGGTGGAGTTTGGGGGGCGTTTTCGCAAGAGAAATTGCCAAGGAAAAGCCTGATTTGGTAAAATCAGTTATTACTATGGGTTCTCCATTTGCTAATATAAATCAAAAAACGAATGCAAGTTGGTTGTTTGATTTTGTTTCGAAGAGAGTGAAAACCAATGAAGAATATAGCAAAATGGATACAATTCACGAGCCTCCAACCATGCCTTCTACCGCAATTTTCAGCAAATCTGATGGAATTGTGAATTGGAAAGGTTGCTTGGAGCCAGAAATGCCTCATACAGAAAACGTGCAAGTGCATGCTGCTCACATGAGTTTGGGAGTCCACCCAGCCTCTTTGGTTTGCATTGCCGACCGATTGGCGCAAAAAGAAGGAGATTGGAAACCTTTTCAGCCAGTTGGGAAGGTTAAGAATATGTTCCCGAGTTTTTAGCTATGTTTGTGCCTTACAACTCTAGTATTTTAACTACTAGTAAACAAAAATAGTCGAGGTTAGTAACCCCGACCATTCCATTTTCTATAGTTCATATAGACTGACTCTATAAAATTGTGTTGTGGAGTGTGATATTTTTCGCACTCCACAATCATTTTAAACTTCTTAAATTATTTTTACATCAAAAGTCAAGTTGACATCATCTTCTCCGCTACCAACACTTCCTGTTTTTAACCCATCAGGCTGGTGCTTTAGTCTGATATTTAAAGTTCCTGTTGTTCCTGCAGTAGCGGTTACAACTACAGTATTCTTCAAACCAACATCTTTAGTTGAATTTTCGCAACCAGTACAACCTGCTGAAAAATAATCGTTTTCAGTATCTGCGTAAGAAATAGTAGCAAGACTTCCGGTTTGCGTAAAGAAAATCTGGTGCTCATCAGCTTCTTCTTTAATTTCATCTGTAACGTCTTCAATAGGAGTTTCTAATTGATTCAAGAAAGAAGGTTCTAAAGTATAAGTAGATCCTGCCTTCAATTCTATAGTTCCACTAAATACAAAACCCGAACCATCTCCATCTGAGTCAGTTGCAGTAGCATTTACGGTAGTTAAGCTTGAACCACTAAATTTTAAAGCCACTTGCGTAATGGTTTCTGGAGTTTCCTGTGCCATTGGTGTTTCATCATCATCGCAACTTGTTATGGAAAGTGAAGTGAATAATACGGAAGCGACAAATGCGAACTTTCTGATTTGATTTCTCATTTTGATTAAAATTTATTGTTTGATAAAAGGAATTATAATTAAATTTAAAATATAAATTTAATGGTTTTGCAAAAATATATATCGCTTGTTTTTATTCGATAAAAGGCTTTTACTCTAGAATATATATTGTAAACTCATGGTGAAATTTCTCCCCAAGTCATCCGCAAAATAGCGTAGGCGGTTGGTATAGCTTCGGTAAGTTGTATTCAACAAGTTTCTTACTCCAACTCGAAATTTCAGTTCCGACTCATTGAAATTAGTAGAGAAACCAGTCTCCAAATCCACCAAAGAATAGCTTTCTGGTGCACCAATGAAGTCAAAGTTTCGGTTGTCTAGCTCAAATGGCTGAAGTTCTTGAGACCTCAAGCCTTCAAGTTCTTCAATCGAAATTACTCTTGGTGCATTGCTTTGCTGAAAGTTATGAGATAATGTTACGCTTCCGAACAAACTTTTGAACTTGCCAATTTGGGCTGTTTCGTAGCGCAAACTGGTAGCAATTCTGTTTGCTGGAATGAGAGGCAATTCACTTTCTTTATTATCAGTATTGATTGCTCTCAGATACGAACCTTGCGCCTGCCAAGTGAAATTGGCATTCAGTTTCTGTTGGAGTTGGATATCAATTCCCTGAAATAGCGCATTGCCTTGCGTGTAACCAAAAAGCGGTAAAATTCCCGTTCTCGAATTGAAATCTATTCCTTCTGGGCGCAAATAAATATAGTTTTTAATCCAATTGGAATAAGCCGTTAACTCTACAAAAGTTTTTTCCGAAGCAAAATTATAAGTCCCCACCCACTTCAAACTCTGCTCATTTTCAACTCCCGACTCGCTATACTTTCCAAGTTGTGTGGAGTTGGTTCTATTCCAAAGTAAACCATATTCATTGCTTCCATTGCTTTGGTGTTTGCCAAAACTGTATAATTCCGAAACATGTGGAGGTCGCCAAGCGGTTCCAATA
>JBLIFI010000120.1:0-10721 GCA_047633715.1 Flammeovirgaceae bacterium | reverse complement strand
AGCTGAAAACGAAAGCTGCGATGAAGGCAATGAATAGTAAATTTATTTTTTTCATAATAGTATTTAGTAATAGAAATGAATTTATGGTTGCGAATGTATGTCAATATTTTTATAATCAAAATAGTATCAAAAACTTTATTTACTGTGATAAATTACTATATAATTGCATTATTTAAATAATTTTTTACTCATTTAGCATTACACAGCTTGTATTCAATTCTGATTATTGTGCAATTTTATTTGTAAACACATCTAATCAATAGGCTGTTTTCAGAGTGTCTATTGTAGTTTTTTTTAAATTGAACAGCTATAATAAATAGCACAATAAAGTGTAATAGTACAATATTACATCACATTCAAGTAATGACTGAATTTTGAATAAAAAGAAGGAAATACCTATCGCTTTTTATTCAAAAAAAATAAATATTTACGAGTGTTTACATGCAAACAACTTTAAAATATCCTTTATATCTGTTTATTGCTTGAGTAAAAACGACCTATCATGCCACGATTCAAAACGTCTCCATTTGATAATTGAAACATAACCTAACTTCTTGTAGTTTTGTCGGAGTTCAAAATCAATAAACGTCTTAAAATAATAGAGCAATATGAATTTCGAGAACCTAAAAACTGAAGTTGAGAATGGAATCTTGACAATCACTATCAACAGAGAGTCAAAAATGAATGCCCTCAACTTGAAAACAGTAGAGGAAATTGGAGAAGCATTTAGTCAAGCACAATCCAACCAAGATGTGAGAGGAATTATTTTGACTGGAGCTGGAGATAAGGCATTCGTTGCTGGGGCAGATATTTCCGAACTGAATACATTGAATAGTGTAGAGGGCAAGAAATTCGCTCAGAAAGGGCAGGAAATCTTCGCAAGCATTGAGCAATCTGCAAAACCTGTGATTGCCGCAGTAAACGGTTATGCTTTGGGCGGAGGTTGCGAATTGGCAATGGCTTGTCATATAAGAGTTGCTTCTGACAATGCGATATTCGGTTTGCCAGAAGTAACACTCGGAATTATCCCTGGTTACGGAGGAACGCAACGAATGACGCAATTGGTGGGCAAAGGGAAAGCGATTGAATTGATGACAACTGCCGATATGATTCCTGCAGAATACGCAGAGAAATTGGGCTTGGTAAACCATGCGGTAACTTTAGATGAGCTAATTCCAACCTGTGAAAAAATATTGGGCAAAATTTTCAAAAAAGCAGCTCCTTTGGCAGTCGGAAAAGTGATTGCTTGCGTGAATGCTTATTATAATGTAGCTGAGGATGGCTTCAAAGCAGAAGCAAATGCGTTTGGAGATTGCTGCCAAACAGAAGACTTTGTGGAAGGAACAACTGCTTTTGTTGAGAAAAGAAAAGCAGTTTTCAAAGGAAAATAAAATAACTACAAGCTAAATTGGATGGCAACTCTGAAAGGAATTGAAAGTTTATTCAAAAAATGATTGCTATTACAGATAGATATTCATATTTTTGTAACCGTTTCTAAAAATAAACAGTTTGAAATCATGTATGCGATTGTAGAAATAGCTGGTCACCAGTATAAAGTAGAAAAAGACAAATATATCTATACTCAGAAGTTGCAAGGAGAAGTAGGAGATGCAATTGAGTTCGATAGCGTTTTGTTAATGGGCGATGGAGATTCCATCAGCGTTGGAGCTCCTTCAGTTAGTGGAGCATTGGTTAAAGCAGAAGTGCTAGACCATTTGAGAGGCGAAAGGATTGTCGTTTTCAAAAAGAAAAGAAGAAAAGGATACAAGAAAAGAAATGGCCACCGTCAGAATTACACAAAGATTTTGATTACGGACATCGTATCATAGTTTACTAATCCTGAACTTTGTTTGATTGGTATTTCCAACTGACAATTTGATTGATAGAAAACAAACAGCACATTTTATGTGCTGAAAATAAAGATATTCATTTTATAAATTATCTTGTTATGGCGCATAAGAAAGGAGCAGGTAGTTCCAATAACGGTAGAGAGTCGGAAAGTAAACGACTTGGTGTGAAAGTTTTCGGTGGTCAGACAGCAATTGCTGGAAACATCATTGTTAGACAAAGAGGTACAACTCACAATCCAGGTGAGGGCGTAGGAATGGGAAAAGACCATACTTTGTTCGCATTGGTTGATGGGATAGTTACCTTCAAGAAAGGATATAAAAAACGTTCGTTTGTATCAGTACTTCCTGCTGAGCAAGTAGAAGCATAGGTTTCTTTTATTAGAAACGCAAACCCCAAGTTTTCACTTGGGGTTTTTGTGCTTGCTGATTTCTAGAAAAAAGTCATTGGTGTTAAACAATCAGGGCAATCGCATCAAAAAAAGCACTTTTTTGATGTAAAATCATTCAATATTCTTTTAAAACGTAATTATTAAATGATTTTATACAGTTTTGATTTCTAATATTTTAGCAAATCGCCAATTATATCATATCTTAACTGTTATATTATTTTTTTAAAGACTTAATTTGATTGTTATTCGATTATTATAAAATATTACTTAACACAATATTTAATTTTTTTCGTATAACAATTATATCATAAGAAAACTAGGGTTAAATCGCCTAAATTAGGTGCGGTTGCTCTGGTTAAACAATAGCGCAAGCGTCCGCTGGGCGGCACTCCGCTTGTGCCTTAATATCCACAAGTAGTCTTACACACTACAAAAACTTCTACTCAATATACTAAGAAATGGAACAACAAGCAGTTATCATATTTGGAGCGACAGGCATGGGGAAGATTGCCCTAGAAATCTTCAATAGCAAGGGAATCACCGCCTTCTGCTTTTTGGATGATGACGAAAAACTGCATGGACAGGAAATTAATCAGGTTTCCATTATGGGAAACACGGATGATGACGGATTCTTGAAATTCATTGGCAAGAAAGCCCAGGCCTTTGTAGCAGTAGAAGACCCAATCCAACGAGAATCTCTCTCCAAAATGATTATGGACAAAAGAAAGGTAATGCCCATGAATGCGATTCATGAAATGGCTTATGTGGCAGAATCTGTGCATTTGGGATATGGAAATTTAATAAACGTGGGTGTAATCATCAGCCCAGATGTAAAAATCCCTAACCATTGTGTGGTAAATTCGCAAGCTGTACTTGAATATGAAGTGGAGTTAGGTGATTTTGTGCAAGTAGGCGCAGGAGCAATCATTGGCGCAAAAGCACAAATTGGCGAAGGAACAATAATTGGCGCAGGAGCAATTATTGCCTCGGGAATCAAAATTGGTAAGAAAGCTCAAATTGCGCCTGGTGCAGTTGTTTTACAAGAAGTGAAAGCAAAGGGAATTGCATTTGGCAACCCAGCAACAATTAAGTAACTCATGTTATATCAATGTTCGATTTGGCTCGAAATCGAACATTGGCAGATTCTAAATGGGAGTCACAATTGACTTTATTTTCCAGAAATTGATGGTGCAAAGTCAACTCAGTCAATAAGGAACGGGAATTAAATAAGATGCTATTTTCTCTTGTTTCTTTTTGGACTATTCTTCGTTAAAAAATTCGCCATAGCAATGCTTGACTACCATTTTGTTATAGCGGAAACCATTCGGCTAGACTCAAAGTAAGCCTCAACAAAAAGCATATTTATTTCTACATTGTTCCTTATCAATTTAATAGGCCCTTAATGCATTAGCCTTACATGTTTCATACTACAAAAAAAACCAATTCTATCTCCCGACTTAGTATAAAAAGAGCTTTCCTATAAAAAGTAAAACTGCTGATTTCAATGATTTAAGCGATGGTGTGTGAGACACGCACCAAAGAAAATATCTCCTTTTTGCGTGTCCCACGCAAAAAAAATCTTTTTATAGGAAAGCCCTTTTAGTATAAATTTGTCTTGATTACTAAACAATGAAAGACCTAGAACAATTCGATTCATTTTTCAATTCTTCCATGACTCCGCAACTTATGGCGTTGGAGAAACGAAGAACGGAAATGAAGGAGATGGGAATTCGAGTGCTTTTCATTGCAATCTCTATTGTAGTTATTTGTTGGGCCTTGGTTTTTATGGAAATCATTTCATGGTATTTTATTCCAGTAGTCCTGCTAATTACTCCTGCCTTAGCCTACCTTTATTATAAAAGCAAGTATTACGACAATGAAATCCCACATGATTTCAAGCTGGCTTCCGTCTCGCAGATTGTGCAGTTTGCCGACCCATCTTTGATTTACGATGCAGATAAATTCATTCCGTTCAAGCATTTCCGAAATAGTCAGCTTTACATGCTCACGCCAGACCATTACACGGGCGATGATTACATTAAAGGGCAAATTGATGGAATGCCCATGATGATGTCCGAATTATTAGTTCAGTACGAGTCGGATGATAAGGATGAGTCGAAGAAGAAAAACAACTGGCACACCATTTTCAAAGGGTTGTTTTTAGTGATTCAATTGCCCCAAGCCATTCGGAGCAAAACTTTTGTGATGACGAGCGAGCTTTCTAAAACATTGGGACATGCAGGCAGACTCATTGAGGAAGGGGAAAGTTTGAGAGGGAAATATGTGACTCAATACGACCATGTAGCGCATCCGAATCGAGAATTTAGAGACAATTTTGCCGTTTACTCAGAAAACCCAATTTTGGGAGAGCGAATGCTGACCGAACGTTTCAGAGAGGAACTACTAGAGCTGAAACGCAATGCCAATGCCCCTGTTCATCTTTCGCTCATTGGAAACAAACTTTGTGTGGCAATTGAGCGAAAAAAAGATTTCTTCGAGGTTGATATGAAAAAATCACTTTTGGATGGAGCTTACATCGGAAGCTTTTACAAAGACCTGTATTATGTTTTCAGTATTATCGAAAACCTAGACGTTACCGATATGCTTTATAAGTCTGCTGAGAAACTTGAGGGAGAAGAGGAAGACCCTGATTTTATTTAATCGATTTAAAGAAACGACTGGCAACTGAGGTTAAAATCATGCTGAACCAATTACAGCAATGATGTGCATTATGTGATTTCACACATCGAATTGAACTAAATTGTATTCCTCCGAAACTCGGCAACCATACCACAAACTCCAATTTATGTTCTTCAACTATTTTCGCTCACTAAAAGGTAAAATAAAAGGCAACACTTTTTATTGGCTAATTACAGTTATTCTTTGGTGTGTGGGTTTATTTATTGCCTTTGTAGTACTATTCAAATTTGCCGAGTCAGTTGGCTGGGAAGAATCAGTTTGGCAAGCTTGGCAAACATTCACTACGGTAGGCTACGGAAATGCACCAGCCGTCACTACGTTGGGCAGAATAATTACTATGGTTTTCAGCACATTGGGAATTGCCTTTGTAGGCGCACTTTTCGCAGCTGCTTTCGATTTCAAAACTTCCATCTCAGAACAAATAAAAAACGGACTTATGAATAATCCACACAAAAACGGTTATGTGATTTTCAATTTCCCAAGCGCCAATGTAGTCAGCAGGCTCATTTCAGAATGGCGAATGGTTGAGCCAAAAGTACCCATTTGTATTGTGGACAGCAAATTGGAAGAGCTTCCTAAATCAATTGCCATGTTGCCAAACATGCATTACGTAAATGGAAATACGCTTGACCGAAGCACTTATTTACGAGCCAATCTCAAAGAAAACAAAGCGGTAATTGTTTTTCCGTTGGAGAACAATGTTCCTGACTCTGATGGGGCAACCAAAACAATTGTGGAATTGGTAGAGCTTTTCGTGGAAGAAAGTACCCGAATCATTCACATTTTGGTAGACTCCAAAAATGGATGGATGTTTCAAAACTCTCGTTCCAAATCTATTGATGCCGACTTAGAAATTCTGGCAGTCGTTCAAGAAAGCCAAGATGAACATTCCTCTACCATTGTAGAAGAATTATTGCTGAATACCAAAGGAGCAAACCCGCAGACTTTCTATCCTGAAAAAATTGTAGGTTGGACTTGGGGCGAGTTACAGAAAAAAACTGTGGAAGTCAGCTCCGCACAAAACCTGCGTTGCAATCTATTTGCTATCGTAAAGAATTCCGTTCCCGATTCTTGCCCAAAACAGGAAACCAAAATAGAAAAAGGTGATGCACTTTCCTTCATTGCCTATGAAGAATTCAGTTGGGAGAAATTTGAAGAAAGTTTGGTGGAGGTTAATCTCTAAATGACATTTCGGTGTCAAATGCCTTTAAAATAAAGAATAAGGAGAAAAGAATAAGGAGAAAGGAAAAGAATGCGTAAATCTGTTCCTTTCTCTTTGTTCCAAAATATCATCACATCTTCAAATCTTCACATCAATCCTCCTCCATCAATTTTACTTCTTCTTCCAGTTTCTCATACCATTCTCCACCATATTTCCGAATCAATGGCTCTTTCAAGAATTTGTAGATTGGCACTTGCAAGGAAGCTCCCAAATTGCAGGCTGGAGCACAAATCTCCCAGCGGTCATAGTTGAGTGCTTCGTAATCATCGTGTTTTGTAACTCTGATTGGGTAAAGGTGGCAGGAGATAGGTTTGGCAAACTCAATCTTTCCATCTCGGAAAGCCTGTTCAATTCCACATTTCAAGATGTTTTTCTCATCATAAATGGCATAAGCGCATTCCCGTCCGTCAATGGTTGGCGTGGAGTAATCTCCATCCTCATCGAGAATATAATTCCCTTGTCTTTCAATTTCAGCTAAGCCTTTCGCATTGAGATAAGGTTTTACCTTATCCACAATCTTATCCATAATGGCGAGTTCTTCTGGTTCGAGCGGTGCGCCCAAATCGCCTTCTACACAGCAAGCGCCTTTGCATTTTGTGAGGTCGCAAACGAAATGCTTTTCTGCTATATCGTCACTAATGACGGAGTTTTTTACGAGTATCATTCTTTAGTATTGAGTAGTAAGTATCAGGTAGTGAGATAAAAAAATAAAAAATACCGAAGGTATTTGATTCTGATTATCAATAATTCAGCTTGTGAGTTTCGCTAGTTTTTTTTATCAAAAAGGGTTACAGTAGCGAGATTTATGAGCAACTCTATCAGCACATAATCGCATCTTCAAATCACCTATCTTCTCCATTCAGCAACAAGTCAATGTCTGTCATCAGCTCGTTTACCTCTTCTTCTTTTGTGCCATCGTAGTAACCACGAATATTACGATTTCCATCCATCAAAATAAATGCGCCACTATGAATATAACCACCAGGCGCTTTTGCATCGACTCCAACAATTTCCCCGTCAGGGTTTGAAGATTCCATATACGCTTTTGCCGTCTCGAATATTTCGGAACGCTCGCCAGTTACCATCAACCATTTTTTGGAATCAATTCCCAAACCATTGGCATAGGCTTTCAAGACTTCTACAGAATCATTTTGGTCTATCGAGTGGGAGAGAAGTATGAAGTTCGGGTTGCCTTCGTATCTTTCATAGAGCCGAATCATTTGCGATTTCATAATTGGGCAAATAGTTGGGCAGGTTGTGAAAAAGAAGTCAGTTACGTAAATCTTGTTTTCAATGTCTGTTGGAGTTACTGGTTTCCCATCTTGGCTCACGAACTTGAACTCTCGCTCCATTTTTCCCATAGAAGGAAGCGAT
The DNA here is from genome assembly GCA_047633715.1 of Flammeovirgaceae bacterium. GTDB lineage: Bacteria > Bacteroidota > Bacteroidia > Cytophagales > Flammeovirgaceae > JBLIFI01. The sequence goes on along the minus strand of JBLIFI010000120.1, from coordinate 3,186 downwards.
TTTTGCTGTTTAGAGCAGGAAAAAGCAATTGAAATCAGAAAAAATAATAGGAATTTTTGTTTCATCGGTAGTTTTTGTGGTTCGAGATTGCAAAGATAGGGAAGTGATTGGAAATAGTATGAAGTAGCGAGTATCATGTGGCAAGAGAGAAACGTATTTTGGGGAAATTTGCTGCATTCTTCCGTACTACAGCCCTCTGAGCTATCACGAAAAAAATATCTAAATTGTTTACTACAACAGTTTTTCGAGTCTAACAGATCTAGAAAGTACTAGAACTCCAGTTCTGACAGGCATGCTCAATACAAGTTGCCTACTTCAGAAAAATAATAGAAAATCTCCAAATCGGAAACCTAGATTTATATCTTTGCCAACTCATTCATTCAAAAGAAAATGCCAACGTCTTTTACTGTCGAAATTCCATTGCAAGCTCTTCAAAGCAAAATCCAACAGCTAGAACCAACCCAACAGGCTGTGATTACGCATTATATTTCCAATTTGGAGAGTGAATTTGCAGGGGATTATCGGGAAGAGGCAGCGTCTGGATTGAGAAATATATTGGAGTTGGATTCAGATTCGGAAATTCCCACTTCTGTTTTGGCTAGATTGAGAGAGTTTATAGAAGAAGTGCCATTTCAAAATCCAATCAAAACAAAATTTAGCTTTATAGATTTATTTGCAGGAATTGGTGGTTTCCGATTGGCTTTGCAGAACTTGGATGGAAAATGCGTGTTCACGAGCGAATGGGATAAATCTGCCAAACAGACTTACCAAACTAACTTCGGGGAATTGCCTTTTGGAGATATTACTTTGAAGGAAACCAAGGAGTTCATTCCCGAAAAATTCGATATGCTTTGTGCTGGGTTTCCTTGTCAGGCTTTCTCAATTGCAGGGAACAGAAAGGGCTTTTCGGAGACAAGAGGAACACTCTTTTTCGATATTGAGCAGATTGTGGAGAAACACCGCCCAAAAGTAGTTTTCTTGGAGAATGTGAAAAATCTAATTTCCCACGATAAAGGAAAAACCTTCCAAGTGATTTTAGAGATTCTGGAGAAAAAACTAGGCTATAAAGTTTTCTCTTCTGTTTTAAATTCGATGACTCACGCAAACATTCCGCAAAATAGAGAGCGGATTTTCATTGTGGCTTTTGACCCAGAAGCGGTTTCAAACCATGCAGAATTCTCTTTCCCCAAAGAGATTCCGCTCACGCAAACCATTCACGACTTACTCAATCCGACCGAGCAAGAAAGCGTGTTTTACTACACAGAAACTCATAAATACTACCCGAAATTGGTGGAAGCCATGCAATCGAGAGAGACGGTTTACCAATGGAGACGGGTTTATGTGAGGGAAAACAAAAGCAATGTTTGCCCAACTTTAACCGCAAATATGGGAACTGGCGGACATAATGTGCCTTTGATAAAAGATGATTTCGGCATTCGGAAACTCACTCCGAGAGAATGTTTTGCTTTTCAAGGCTACCCAGAAAACTACAAATTGCCCAATTTAGCAAAAAATAAACTCTACACACAAGCAGGAAACTCAGTAACTATGCCTTTGATAGAACGAATTGGAGCAGAAATTTTAAAAGTTTTAGAGCAACTCTGAAATAGAGCTTTGTTTACCTCGGCACAGTAAAATACATGATGGAGGCAACAAACGAGAAAACAATATTGGGAACCCAAGCGGCAAGCATTGGGGAAATCGCACCAGATTGAGCAATACTTCTACTCATAATTACGAATAGAATATAGATGAAAGCTAAGAAAAAGCCTATGGCAATTTGCGCTCCAGTTCCCTGCCGAGATTTCCGTGCCGAGACAATCACGCCCATCATAGTGAGAATTATGACTGCAAATGGATAAGCATAACGTTCGTGTTTCTCGTTCAAATAAGTCTCCACCTGCCCAATTCCTCTTGCTCGCAGCGTGGTAATGTACTCATTCAGCTCATCGAAAGTAAGCGTTTCGTTCATCTTATATTTACTCTCAAAATCTTCAGGATGGAGATTGAGGGCTGTATCCAGCTGAGTTCCTTTTGTCAGCGTCTCTTTCTGCCCATCGAAAGTGTGTAATTCATAATCTTTGAGTTGCCATTTCTCTAAACTATCTATCCAAACAATTCGGTCAGAGTAGAGCTTTTGGAACATTGTTCTTCCTTCAATTTCTTCTAGTGTGAATTTATAACCCGACTTTGTTCGGTTGTTGTAGCTTTCTAAATAAACATAGGAAGAGTCGCTTTCTTGGAAATGAATATTTCGCTCATCGAAAAAGAAGGGACTTTTTATATATTTCCTCTCAAATTTCACTTTTGCTTTGGCGGCATTTGGCACCACCCAACCAACAAGAAAAAATGTCATTGTTCCCAACAAAATCGATCCAGCCAAATAAGGAACTAAGAATCTTCTGAAACTCATTCCTCCCGTGAGCATTGCCACAATTTCTGTGTGGGAAGCCATTCGGGAAGTGACGAAAACAGCGGCAATGAACACACAAATTGGGCTGAGCGTGTTTGCCATAAATGGAATATAATTGATATAATATTCCAGAATAATTTGTTTCAAGCCGAGATCCTGCTCCAAAAAATCATCGCTTTTTTCTGTGTAATCAATCACACAAACAACCGCTACCAAGATGCCCACTACAAAAACGTAGGTTTTCAAGAATTTGAAAAGTATGTATTTATCGAGCAGTTTCAAACGGAGACTATTTTGTTTGGAATGAGCAGTAACTCAAAATAGTAAATTGAGCCAACACCATGATTACAAATGTAAAGATAGCCAGCAATTTAACAGCCGAATTGAAAATGAAATCGACTGATTTATGGAAATTTAGGAGAATACTATTGTTCTATGATACAAGCTTTTTTTCTTTCGGTCGTCCTTCATCTAGTGAAACACCAGACTCACTCTCGTAAATCTCGTTGATATTGTTGTGAATGTTTCGGGCAATGGCATCGACAGGTAAATCATTTGGGTCTCTGCCAAAAGGGTCTTCAATTTCCTCGGCAATAGTTACAATGCTCATTGCCAAAAAGTAAATGGCTGCCACCGCAAAAATTGACCACCAATGCAATGTTCCTACAAAGCCAAATGGAAGTGAAATTGTGTAAACGAATATGTAGAACTTCAGCAAATAATTATGCGCTGAAGGAATTGGCGTATTGTGAATTCGCTCGCAAATACCCAAT